>DATMSL010000704.1:0-2353 GCA_035565435.1 Dyadobacter sp.
GATCAGGATGGTCTCCCCTATTCCCGGTAAATGCAGCGTCAGGCCCGCATCTGCGAACGCCTTGATCGCCGCTGCCTTATCAACCTTGATAAAGCCAAAGGTATCATAGTGCACGCCCAGTATCTGGGTCACGCCGAGCAATCTGGCCGCTTCGATAGCATCTTCAATTCCCATCGTAAGCACATCGCCGATCGGCAATGCCGCAAAATCCAGTTTCGCCCATTTCGGGATGAGTGACATATCGAGCGTCAGCGCGGTATCACCGCTGTAATAGAAATTCCCATCTTCGGTTTTGAATGCAAAGCCCTCTGCTACACCGGCATAACTGCCATCCTGGAAACTGCTCGAATGCACGGCGGCCGTACCTTTCGCGGTGCCGAAATCGAACGTCCATTTGCCGCCCGGATTTAGCGGGTGTACATTCTTCACACCCTGCGCGCCAAAATGCGTATAGAGTTCCCAGCTGCCCACCACCATCGCGTCGTTGTTACTGGCAATCTTCACCACATCGTGCGAGTGATCGAAGTGCCCGTGCGAAACAAAAATATAATCCACCCGGATGTCGTCAGGATTGATGCCTTTCGCCAGTTCGTTGCCCGAAATAAAGGGATCGAACAGGATCGTTTTGCCTCCCGCAACTACGGAAAAACAGGAGTGCCCGTAATAGGTTACTTTCATCGTTTCAGTTTTTGATGTAATAATACTGCCGTCTCAGGAGCTGTCAAAATGATGCCGGCACAAAAAAAGTATGTGAAAGGTAATGCATGCTTAATCGTCCATTTCTATCAAATCGGGCACATGTAACCGAAAGTATTCTAATACAGCAATTTGCGGGGAAAAATTTTCCCCATCTTATTGGAAATTTGTAAAAGTACTTCTACATTCGTGAGCATTTTACCATGCGAATTAAAATTCACTATCTAATTCTTTCATGATTATGAAAAAACGTTTTTCCCTTCTCTCGTTCATGTTTGTGGTGATGTTGGCTGGCTTCTCGGGCCGTGCAGTGGCGCAGGACACACAAACCGACAACCATCAGATCTCCGTGGTTGTACCTGTCGTAGCTTTGCTTGACCTTGAAACCGCCGCAACCCGAAATTTTACAGCCAGCTTTACCAAACCGACCAATGATGAAGCAGGCGAAAAGATCCTGGCACCTGCTGCCAACAGCACCATATGGCTGAATTACACGTCGATCCAGGCGGGAACCACCACCAAGAAAGTGAACGTGAAAGCCAGTGCATTAGTCGACGGCGTGGATATTCACCTCGTCGCCGCTGCCGCTGCGGGTGGTGCTGGGACATTGGGCACGCCAACCGCCGGTTTTAACCTGTCGACAACCGACCAGACGCTCATTTCCGACATCGGAAGCGCGTATACGGCTTCGGGAGCAACCAGCGGACACCAGCTCACCTACACCTTTGTAGCGGCCGATGCCAACTACGCAAACCTGCGCTCGGGCTCGACAAACGTTACAGTGACCTACACGCTCGCGGATAACTGAGACCCCGAATGAAATGGATTGCCTTACTCAGCATGATACTACTGATGCCCCTGCAAATGCGGGCATCGGTAGTGATCTTGAACGGATTGACACATAACCACAGCATTCCGACGACCGCCACCAAGGTCCAGGGGGCCATCAAGGTTAAAAATGATGGCGAAAAAGACTCCCGTATATTGGTGTACCGTCAGGACCTCGTTTCGCAATGCGACCAGCAGGCCACTTACCCGGAAATCGGCAGCCACGGCAGGTCACTCGGGGCAGGACTGAAAACGAATGTCGACGAGCGGGTGATCGCCACCAAAGAAGAGTACGACCTGCGGTACACGATCGAAGCCGATCCGAACCGCCAGCCGGGCACTTACTGGGAGGTGATTATGGTGGAAGTAGCCGACCCTGTGCGGGAAGAAACGCACAGCGGTGTTCAGGTCAATTCAAAAGTACGTTATGCCATTCAGGTGATTGTGGACATCGAGCCGGTGGAAGGGCCGCCCCTGTCCTATGAAAAGGTCATCTTCGAAAAGGTTTCCGCCGACCACTCGGTTCTGAAAGTCGTTCTGAAGAACAACGGTGCGTACGGCGCACGTACGAATGTCCTCCTCGAAGTTTACGACAGCAACGGTAATAAACTCAAAACCACGCATCCCAACACGCGGATGCTGTACCCGGGCAATTGCAGCACCTTTGAGATACCCATTACCGACGTGCCGAAAGGCAAGTACGACTGCGTAATCATCGCCGACACCCAAAAAGACCTGTTCGGTTCGAACATTTCTTTACAGATTGAATAATCCTCCTCTCTCATTGTACCGGCTTATCGCCATATTGCTTTTACTGACAGGACTGCAC
>DATMSL010000705.1:0-2162 GCA_035565435.1 Dyadobacter sp.
TGGATATTGAAATGAATAGCAGGTTATTGGAATGAATTACTTTTTGAAACGCCATGAGAAACATCTTTCCTTTTCTGAACATTTTGCTGATTTTCCTGATTGTGAGCCGGGCAAATGGTCAGCAGGTACATGATTTTTCCCGACGGAATATTGATGCCCATATCGACTTGGTACCACTTGGATTTCCCGATCCCTCGGTCCGGTTTGGGTCGGAAATGATGTTTGGGAACCGCTGGGCTACCGGGCTTAATTTGGGCGTGGGGGTGCGGATACCGTTCACTGAGGCACTGGGATTTCGCCAGCAAAAGTGGGAGAAAGGAAAATACAAACTTTTTGAAGTGAGGCCCGAAGTGAAATTCTATTGGTTAAAACGTGAGCGCAGTGGTTGGTACTTGGCAGCCGAAGGATTGCTTTCAACCATGAGCGGAACGACCGGGAAGAGCTATCACCTCCAATCTAATAATGATACGCTGCAAATAAATTTTGATTATGCCGACTTCTCCAAAACCAAAGTTGGTGTTACGAGTAAGATTGGTGGACGAATATTCGTGGGGCGGCGTATAACGCTGGACTTTTTTTCCGGAATTGGTTTGTCGCGTATTAATTCAAGTTTCTCCAATTACAAAAACAAAAGCACTAGCAGATCGGATCCATTCTTTGAAGGCGAAAATTACGTGGCTGGAAAAAGAGTTATCGCACATTTGTCGGCCGGGCTGAGAATTGGCATGCTGCTTTGGTCCGAAGAATCAAAGTAGCATTTGGAGTACGATCAGGGCCGGCCAAGTTAATTTGCCGATGATTACGGGTGATCCGCCATGTCTCGATGATTCAGGATTGCGTACTAATTGCCAGGTGGTAAACTTGCGCCGCGCATTCCTCGGCCTGCCATAATGCGGTTTGGATGACGAGATCCGGCTGCGTCGGCACTTCGAAATCCGAGCCGATGCCAGTAAAGTTTTCGATTTCATGGTTGCGGGCCTTTCGGTAGAGTCCTTTCACGTCGCGCTGCTCGCAAATGGCAATCGGGCATTCCAGGTATACTTCGAGGTAACGGTCGCCGAGGGTTTTCCGCAGCAGGTCCCTGTGCGATTGCATGGGCGTAATGAAGGAGCAAATCACAATGAGGTCTTTTTCGAGCAGTATTTTGCAAAGCTCCGCCACGCGCCGGATATTCTCAAGGCGGTCGGCATCGGAAAAGCCCAGGTCGCTGTTCATACCCGCCCGCACCACGTCGCCGTCGAGCGAGAGCGTGCGGTAGCCGTCGGTTTCCAGGCGGCGGGCAACTATTTGTGCCAGCGTGCTTTTACCAGCGCCCGAATGCCCCAGCAGCCACATTACCGCTCCTTTTTGATGCGTTTTCATTGGCACAGGCACAGAAAACTGCCATTCAGCAGTGATTCTTTGTTGTACAGAAACGGCTCGCCCGACGCGGTGGTCATTTTGCCGCCGCTGCATTCGAGAATGGCTTGTCCGGCGGCAGTATCCCATTCCATGGTCGGTCCCTGGCGGAAATAAATATGTGCGTGGCCTTCCGCAATGAAGCAGAACTTGATGGAACTTCCCACCGAAACCTGGTTCGAGACCGGATACCGGGCCAGCACCGCCGCTTCCTCAGGGCTCCCGTGCGAGCGGCTGCCTACGGCTGTCCAGCCGGCAGCGGCATGGCTCGTCTGAAGCCTGACTGCGTCACCTTGAGCGTTGGTTTTCCAGGCTCCGCCCGCCTGGTCCGCGTAATAGGTCACGCCCGTTACGGGCACGTGTATAACGCCCATTACAGGCTTGCGGTCGCGTATGAGGGCAATGTTGACTGTGAACTCGCCATTTCGTTTCACAAATTCCTTGGTGCCGTCGAGCGGGTCCACGCACCAGTAGGTATGCCAGGTTTTTCTTTCCTCAAAAGGAATGTTGCGGCCTTCTTCGGAGAGCACCGGTATGCCGGGGAAATGTCTGGCCAACGCGGCCACGATCACCTCGTGCGAAGCCTTGTCGGCAAGCGTGAGCGGCGAGTCGTCGGCTTTGCTCTCGACCTCGCCCGATTTAGCGGGATCGTTGTAGATGCCCATAATCGCATTCCCGGCATCGCGGGCTATGGCGGGCAGTAGTTGAATATCGATCTGCATAATTTTCAATGAGGGATAAGCGGTAACCGGCCGGCAATCGCT
>DATMSL010000706.1:0-15679 GCA_035565435.1 Dyadobacter sp.
GTGCGCATCGGGCCGTAAATCGCATTGACAGCGGCTTTGGCTTCCGCTGCCGTATTATAAAAATTTTCGGAGGCCAGCGACTTGGGTTTCTCTTCCAAAATATCGGAACAACCCATGCAAACCGCTGCGAAAAACAAACTCGTGAATATCTTTTTCATAATGATGATTTCTCTTTAACCGGTGATTAAACTGACCTTAAAACCCAATTCGGAGCCCCACGGTGGTGGTTTTGGCGACAGGATAAACGTAGTGGTCCACGCCCTGTACGATCGAGTTGCCGCTTCCGTAAGAGTTTACTTCCGGGTCGTACCACGAGTATTTGGTAAAAGTGATCAGGTTCTGGCCGCTCACGTACAGTTGACCATACTTCATCCATTTGATATGCAGTTTGGCAACCGGCAGATTGTAGCTCAGCTGGATATTCTTAAACCGGAGGTATGAGCCATCCTCCACGAAACGGTTGGACATTTGTGCCTGTGAAGAAGTTTTGATGACCGGGTATTTCGCATTGGTATTCTGAGGCGTCCAATGGTCGAGATACACTTCGCGCGGCATATTCAACGCCTGGCCGTAGTCGTATCCCTGCCCCTGCGCACTCAGGTTAAAGATATCGTTACCCTGCGATCCCTGGATAAAGAATGTCAGTTCGAAGTTTTTGAATGACATATTCGAATTCAATCCGTAAGTAAACTTAGGATTCGGATTGCCGATAATTCGTTTGTCACCCGCGTCGCGGCTGCCGCTGTTGTTGTAATCTTCATAGGCGATGAACCCTTTGTCGTCATACCCTTTTTCCACATAACCATAGAACGACCCAAGCGGATAACCTTCGCGAAGGATATTCACATTATCATTCACCGCAGCACCGATTGTTTGCCCCAGGATGTCATTTCCGCCATAAAGTTTCACAACCTTATTTCTGTTAATGGACAAGTTGGTCGACACATTCCACTTGAACGCCCCTTCCAGCACGGCCGCATTGACACCGAATTCGAAACCCTTGTTTTGAATTTTTCCGATATTCTGAATGGTATAGGTATAGCCCAGCGACGATGGCAAGGCTACGTTGTTCAGCAGGTCCCGGGTATTTTTGATATAATAATCAGCCGTCACATTCACGCGGTTGTTCCAAAGCCCGAGGTCGATACCAAAGTCGGTTTGGGCCGTAGTTTCCCATTTCAACGATCCCGCAAGCCGGGTACCGGGTGCATAGGATGTCATGAATGCATCGCCAAATACTACCTGTCCCGAGTTCAGCTGGTTCAGCGTGAAATAGGGCTGAATGGATGTGTTACCGGTTTCTCCATAACCAGCCCGCAATTTCAAGTCCGAAATGAATGGGATGTTTTTAATAAATTTTTCCTCAGACAAACGCCATGCAAGCGCACCGGAAGGGAAAAAACCCCATTTCTGGCCTTCGCTATACCGCGATGAGCCATCGGCACGGAAGCTGGCTGTGGCGAGAATCTTGTTATTGAAGGTGTAATTGATCCGGGCAAGGTACGACAACAATGCCCATTTGGAATAGGACGATACCGGCACACCCTGCGTGGCCGCTGCACCGATGTCGTGCGTTTCCTGGTTGTCGCTGATAAAGCCGCTGCCACTGGCCTTCAGATAATTGGATGTATAGTTCTGATAAGTAAAACCGGCTACGGCTGAAATGCTATGCTTACCAAAATCTTTCAAATAACTAATGGTATTCTCGCTCAGAACGCTCGTAACCCGCTGTGTTTCGATCGATGCGCTACCTTTCGAGTTGACAAATTTAGTGGTTGTATAACCATCTGTTCGGTCGTCGGTACTTTCGATCCCTGCGAGCGACTTGATTAGCAAACCTTTGACCGGTTCGTATGTAAGCGCGCCGTTGGTCAGAATCTTGTTGGATTGGATAACGTCCGATTGCTGGTAAAGAAAATTCAACGGATTGGTAATCACATTCGAACCCCACGCATAAGCCTCGGCCAATTTCGAATAGCTGCCATCGGGAAGCGTGGAAGGAATAGTAGGATAGCCGGAAAGCATGGCCGACATGAGCGTTCCCCCGCGGTTTCCTCTTTCCGAATTTTTGCGGTCGGAATTAATGCGGCTCAGCAATGAACTGAGGTCGAACTTGAATTTCTTACCGATGTCGGAGCTGAGGTTAATGCGCAATGCATTGCGAACATAGTCGCTGCCGATCACGATTCCGTCCTGACTGAAATTGCTGGCCGCTACCGAGAAACGCGTTTTCTCATTTCCTCCGCTTACGGTCAATGCATGATTCTGGACCGGTGCCTTCTGAAATACCAGATCCTGCCAGTCGGTACCTTTGCCGAAACCCGCTATCTGATCCGCGGTGAAATGAGGCGCCAGACCGTCATTAGCTGCCTGTTCATTGTAAAAATTGGCATATTCGGTCGCATTCATCAAATCCAGCTTCTTGCGGATGGTCTGCACACCATAATATCCATCATAATCGACGCTCACGCGGCCGGCCTTGCCCTTTTTGGTCGTAATGAGCACCACGCCATTGGCCCCGCGCGAACCGTAAATAGCGGTCGCAGAAGCGTCTTTCAAAACCTCAATGGATTCGATATCCGCATTGTTCAGCAACGTAGGGTTACCTGAATACGGGAAGCCATCCACTACATACAATGGCTCATTACTGCCCTGAATGGAGTTGGTCCCCCGCACACGAACACTGATGGAGCTACCCGGCGCCCCCGTGTTTTGCGATACATACACACCTGCCGCACGCCCAGCGAGCGATTGCACGAGGTTAGTGGCCGGATACGCATTCAATTCCGACGATTTAATGGAAGAAACCGAGCCGGTAAGATCACTCTTCTTGATCTGCCCATAACCGATCACCACGATTTCCTGCAACGATTTATCTTCCAGCATCATGCTGACTGTCAGCTCCGTCTGGCTGCCCAGCACAATTTCCTGTGACTTATAGCCTACAAAACTGAAAACCAGCACCGAATTAGGAGCGCTTGTTTCGGGAATTTCGAGCTGGAAGTTACCGTCGGGATTGGTGGTAGTACCTGTTTGCGTTCCTTTCAGCACAATGCTTACACCCGGCAGCCCCGTGTTCGAATCCCCATCGAGCACTTTACCGGAAACCGCTCTTTTGGGAGCGTTGGCCGGTAACGGTTGCCCGGCGGGAACTTCGGGTGTGGCATGTTCCAGTCTTCGCAGGATGATGATTTTGCCGGAGACTTCGTAGTCGAGCCCCAGAGGCGTGAGAATATGATCAAGCGCTTCGTACAATGGCTTGTCTTTCAAGGAAACTGTCACTTTCCGGGCCGATTTGATCAGCTTGGAGCTGAACACGAAGCGTACATCGACTTGTTTTTCCACCTGGGTGAGTACCTTTTTAACTTCACTGCCATTGGCTGTCACCGAAATTTTCTGGCTAAGAAGGGATTGCGCGCTACCTTCACGTGCGTAACCCGTGACGATAAACACCAAGGCAAGCATGAGTTGAGTAGCTGTCATTCGCATGGTCCACAGTAATACCCCACGGTACTTTAAAGGTTTTTTCATAGATTTGATTGTTTTGTAGAATAGGAAATTTGGCAAAACGATCCCTGCCTCCCGCCGGGGAGGGTAATGGCGACCAACCTGTCAGGGAATTTTCGGAGCCGGTAATGCGGGAACATTGCCGGCTCTTCTTTTTAGGATAAGCTTTCTGTTTTTTTCTTGTGCTGGTTTAAAGGGTTACGTGATTGTTTTGGGTTAATTCCTGCATCCTTTGCTATGGATGATCACCTGACCATCGACGATCTCGTAGCTCGATTCTACGGCCTTGCATATGATACTGAGCTTGTCGTGAAGTGTTTGGTTATCGAGGCGTGCGGTAAGCGGGCAATCTTTTAATAATGCCTCATCGTATAAAATATCGATTCCATACGCTCTGGCGATCGTGTTGAAGACCTCGCTCGCAGGCGTATCTTCAAATTCAAACTGAGGTATTTCAGCCTTGGAAACGACCATTTCCGGCTTCTCTACCAACGTTTTCACCATTTTGACCTCGTTGCGAGCGTAGATGATCTTCTGATTCGGGGTAAGCACAACGCCCCGGAACTGCTTGTCAGCCACTTTTTCTTTCAAATGCGGGTCCGATTGCGCGAATACGGCCACTTTTCCGGTTTTCACTTCCACGGTCACCTCCCGGGAATCCCCGTAGGCCTTAATGCGAAAACTGGTACCCAACACTTTCGTAACCAAACCATTGGCATACACCAAAAACGGATGTTCAGGATCTTTGGCAATGTCAAAAAACGCTTCCCCTTCCAGAAATACCTCCCGTCGCTCTCCATCAAACCGCTCGGGATAGCGAATGCGGCCTTTGGGGGCCAGACTGATTTTACTACCATCGCTTAATGCGATCTCGATGGTTTGGGAAGTTGAATTGACTTTTTCCGTCAATGTGCCGCTTTGCTCGATGACACTGTCCTGCTGGCCAAGTTCCGGCTTTTCTTCCCTTTTGATCATCACCGAATACACGGCCCAGCCCATCAGCATGATGAATGCCACCGAGGCCGCAAATTGCATCCAGGGAATAGAGAATGCCGGTATCAGGCGACGCGGAGCACGCCCCGACTCCTCATTGGCTTCCGTAATCCGACCGACAGTCTGTTTCACCACCTGGCTAATCTCCGAATCGTCGATCTCCGGCTCGTGCAGGCGAAGGGAAAGCACAATGGCCTTGGCTTGTTCCACTTTTTCGAGCATTTCGGGATTGGCGTCAATCCAGTCGTCCCAAAGCGCTTCGGTTTCAGAAGTGGGCGACAATGTCCATTGGCGAAAGAAATCGTCCCAGACAAAGTCTTCAACAGAAAAATCGTTGTAGCGGTCCATACCAGTTCATTGTGTCTAAATGTGTATAGACAAGGCTGGGCGCTGGATACCAATAATTTTTAAATTATTTCTTCAAAAAAGAATAAAAACCTACAAGCAAGCTGATGATCTGCGGATTAGAATAGAAAATGCAGCAGAAATAATATAAGGAATTCCGCTTTCCAATGCGTTTTCAAATGCCGGATAGCGATTTGAAGCAGATTAGAAACCGTCTGCGGCGACACGGCCATGACCTCGGCGATCTGCTCGCGGCTGAGCTCCTGGAAAAATTTGAGGTACACCACTTCCTTCTGGCGTCGGGGTAATGCACTGATCAGCTTCTGTAAATGATGCGTGCGGGAGTGAGTAGCTTCGTTGCGGATATAGTCGTCTTCCACCGAAAACTCGATTTCGAAATAGTCGTCCTCTTCCTGCAATGCTTCCCCGCCTACCCACGTGCGTGAGGACACCTGTCTGTGCATCAGGCGACGAAGTGACGCCATCAGGTACGGTTTCACAGCTGCATCGGGATTGAGGTTACCCCTTTTTTCCCACAACACCAGAAACAAGTCCTGAATACTGTCCTTTACCAGCTCGCGGTCTTTGGAAAACTTGCTCCCATACCTGAAAAGCAGGCGAAAATTATCGGACATCAGCTTTTCAAATGCCCGCACCTCCCCCGCCAGGAAATCCTGCCAGAGCACGCGATCTTCCGGAAAAGGGGATGGTGAATTCATAACTTGTTGAAAGGGACGACTAAATAAGTCAAACTTAACCGCAAACTCAATTAATTTTACAAGATTAGTTTAATTGAATCAGGTTATCGTCCTATCCAAACGGCTATTCAATCATGACTTTAACTGCCTGTTTCCGACCGTCCTGGTTTTGAAATTGCAAAATGTAAATACCCGGCGCAGGCGGGCTCAGCGGTTTCAGGCTTAACCGACCTGGCGCTTCCAGCACCGTTGTCGATGGCAGTACCCTGCCATTCAAATCGATCAGACGAACCGAGGAGGCATTTACCCCTTTCGCAGAAAGTGCAATCCGGTCTCTTTTCGCAGGATTCGGGGCCACAATCGCATTATCGGCAACCGACTTCGGTCGCCCGTCGCCTATGGATATTTCGTCGATCCGGATCTTCCCCACCCCATTGCGGTAGCGCATTTCGAAATTGGATAGTTTGGTTTTAGAATAGGCGGATGTGCCCGGATAAGCCTTCGCTGCCCTGGCTACCGGTTCATCGTCTACCCACAGATCGTACGTCCCGGGCGTCGCGGTTTCTTCGGCAGACGTTGCATTCATGCGATAGATCAATGGCTCTTTCGAGTTGTTCAACACCCAGGTGAAGGTGACCAGCTTCTTTTCGGCGCAAGTTCTGCTCACCTGCCGGGTTTCGAGGTCTTTGATATTGAACCCGTCTTCAAGGAAGTTCACCGAGCATTTAGCGAACATTAACCCATTGCCCGGGAAAGAATTGTTGACCGGGTTAAAATCTTCTCCCACATAAAGATACATCGCATTCAATGCAGGCACCTGGATACCCTCCACGCTTAAAGTAATACGAACGATCAGCGTCTCAGGATTGGGGCTGAATGGCGTGGCGCGCATGGCACGTATAATACCCCCCGTTGCTGAATCCAGCCGGCTGCGGGTGAGCTCCATGTAGCCTTTGTGAAATTTGTGATAAGAAAGCGCTGGGGCCGTGAGAATGACGTGACTGAACTGACCGGTATCGGGCTGCGGGTTGATCAGGCCGGCGGTTTGGCTGAAATCCTGATGGAAGTAGATAATTTGCGCGCTGCCGGTCAATGATGCCAGCAGCGCGCAGGCGGAGGTAAAGTATCTTTTTAGCATAAACTGGTTGGGAGTTTATGCTTTTAGACGTTGAAGGTTTGTAATGGTAACGGGTTGTAGAAGTAAATTTTTAAAATGCCACCGCCGCGGCGGCATTAAGGCTAATGACTCCTTCCGGCCTCACGAACCTTTTCAAGGTCCGCAGCCATAGCCTTCACCTTCGCCGGATACTTATCTGCTACATTATTTTTCTCACTAATATCCTTACTCAAATCATACAACTGAGGCTTCGGATTAGCCCCTGTTTCGATATTGGTAAGCTCTGCAATCGCCTTGCCCTCACGTGGCTCGATGTATTTCCAATTGCCCTGCGTGATCGACAATGCCCCGCCCTGTTTGATCAGCCAGCTGCGGCCGGTTTGACTTTTGCCTAACATGGCATCTATCACATTAAAACTATCCACAGCCTCCTCGCTTCCTGTTTTCTGCTGAAAGAAATGTGCAAAGGAGGCCATCATATCGATCTGGCAGATCAATGCATCCGAAACTGTACCCGCCTTGATCGCTTGCGGCCAACGCGCCAGCCAGGGCACGCGTGTACCACCCTCGAAGGCACTGTACTTGCCTCCGCGAAGCGGGCCGGCAGCGCTATGGCCTTTCGCCAGCTCTACGGCGCGGTCGGCATAGCCATCGTCGAGTACCGGGCCGTTATCGCTTGAAAAGATAACCAACGTATTTTCCGCGATTTTCAGCTCGTCGAGTTTCTTCAATATCTCTCCTACCGTCCAGTCCATTTGCAGGATCACATCGCCACGCAAACCCATTTTGCTTTTGCCTTTAAACTGCGTGCTGGGCATTCGGGGAACGTGAATGTCGTTCAGTGAGAAATAGAGAAAGAACGGGCTCTTGCGATTATCCTCAATGAATTGCTCTGCCTTACTCAAGAACACGTGTGCTACTTCCTCATCGGTCCAGCGTGCCTGCTTACCACCGGTCATCCAACCGATCCGACCGATGCCATTGACGATCGTATTGTTATGCCCGTGATTGGGCGAAGCCGGGAGTTTCAGCAATTCCGGATTTTCGAGTCCAGTCGGTTCATTACCTATTTTTTTGGAATAATCCACTTCAATAGGGTCGTTCGGATCGAGGTCCTGTACATCGTGATTTTCTACGAAAACCGTCGGAACACGGTCCGAAGTCGCAGGAAAGAAGAATGCATAGTCAAAACCAACCTCATTCGGGCCTTTGGTAATGGGTTTATTCCAATTGATTTGCTTGTTGGTATCGCCCAGGCCAAGATGCCACTTACCCACTGAGCCGGTTTTATAGCCGGCGTTTTGAAAAATGGCCGGTAAGGTCAGCTGATTCGTTGGGATGATTAGCGACGCATCGCCCGGGAGCACGCCTGTACCCTTTTGCCGCCATGGATATTTACCCGTCATGAGCGCAAAGCGCGAGGGCGTACACGTGGCCGAGCTCGCATGTGCATTCGTAAAGCGGATACCTTCCTTCGCCAGCCGATCAAGATTGGGCGTACTGATTTTCGTGGCGCCATAGGCACTCAGGTCGCCATAACCAACGTCGTCGGCGTATATGAAAATGACATTGGGTTTGGATTGTTTTTTCTGGGCCTTTACCACAAATGGCAAGAGCAAGATCGCGGCGAACAGCCACGACCTCATTAGAGCGTACTTTAATTTCATAAGGTTGGGGTTAAGAATTCCGGCTGTGAAGATATTCATTCAAGTCGACTTTGCCGGTTGAAAAGCGAAAGTTTACCCTTACCTGCATTTTGAAAATAAAGTAACCGCCTGATAAACGGATTTGGAGAGGGCCGGATGAAGTTCGTAACCTTGTAAGCATTACACCACTATGTTATGGATGGACCCGTTTATGATGTCAAAGTTCTTGAAGACGGTTGCCGTTTTGATTTTTTAAGTGTTGGATACACTGCAACTCATAAAGCGATACTTTACCAAGAAACTAAGATTCCCTTTTTGTACTCCCTGATATTAGCAGAGGTCCAATGGGATGGAAAACTTTCGGCGACTATCAACAATAGTAATGCAGACGTGAAGCCTACCATAGCGACGATATCTAAAACTATTGAAACTTTTACCGCTGCCAACCCGAGGGCTGTTGTTGGATTTATGGGAAATACTGATGCCAAAACCCGACTATACAGAATTGCGATTTCACGAGACCTCGATAAGTTTTTGGAAAAATATCTGATTTGGGGAGTCAGAAGCGACAACGGTAAACGAGAGCCGTTTGAACCCAATCAGGCGTACGAATATTTTTTCGTCACTAGTCGATTTTCAATTTAAAAAACGATCAAAATGAAAACACAATCAAAGAAAACGAATGACTTCAAAGCGCAGCCCCCCAAAGGCATATATGCCAATTCCGAAGAGTTGGGCAGAGATATGAACCGGTTTTTTCTGGAAACTCTTCTAGAATCAGCTTACAATGAGATACGAAATAAGCAGCAACAATAGCAAAACAGCCCGGAATCGCTTCCGGGCTGTTTTGCTATTTACCACTAATACTAGCTCTTTTTCTCGCTGGTCAACTTTTTAATCAAATCCACCTCAGCCTGCTTGTAAGGCGTTCCGTCTTTTCTGAAAATATCGTGAAACCACAAGTCGGGCTCTTTGGTGTAGGTCTTTTTCCAGCTATCCCAGGGATAAATGGTCTGGGACTTGCCGTCTACGAGGCCCCAGTTGATGGCGCCGACGTTGTATTTCTTAGCAACAGGCAAAGATGTTTCGAAAAAGCTGCCGTTTCCGCGCGACATATATTCCGTGCAAATCAAAGGGCGACCGTATGGTTCCAGCCATTTAATGCGCTTCTCGAATTCCTGCGCATTTTCGTAGTTGTGGAATGTGATCACATCCGACTGCTCGATCTGCGCTTTTTCGATCGGTTTCAGCTTTTCAGGTGATGACCAGTCGCCTGCCCATACGCCGGATGACAGTGGCTGCGAAGGGTTCACCGAACGCGCCCATTCGAATGACTTTACCATGAGCGGCAATACGTAGTCTACTTTGTTGGGAAGTTCGACTTTACCGTACGAGCTGTTGTTCGTGTTGTCCGGTTCATTCCAGATATCCCACATCAATACCCGGTCGTCGTTCGCGAATGCGGCAACGGTACCTTTCACGTACCTTTCCAGACGCGGATATTGCGTGCTGTCCTTCAAAGCTTCGAAGCCCGGGTTTTGTACCCAGCCGGAGTTGTGAACACCCGGCTTAGGATCACGCTGTTTCCCTAATTTCGGGAACGGGTCCCAGCAGGAATCGAACAAAACCAACACGGGCTTAATATTGTGCTTTTTCGTGATGTTCAGGAATGTGTCGAGACGCTTGATGAATCCTGCCGAATCTTGCTGATAAAGCAGATCGTGCAGGTATACGCGCATAGTGTTCATACCGATGTTCTGCGCCCAACCGAGTTCCTTGTCGATGGTGGCGGTATCGAACGACTCCGCCTGAAACATTTCGAGCTGATTGATAGCCGTGCTGGGTAGGAAATCGGCGCCTACGAGCCAGCCTTGTTTAGCATACCATTCCTTGGCTTGCTCCTTGGTCCATATTTCGCGGCCTGCGGCTGATTGCTCGGTCGTGGCGGCTTCATCTTTCTTTTCGTCGTCGGCTTTCTTGGCGCAGTTCTGCAACATGAGGCAGGCCGCAACAGCCCAGATCGTCGTTTTTAACAATTTCATCAGGTGTTTAGAATTGGTTTTGTTATTTAAAAAGCGGTGCAGGCCGGTTTTCTATGCTTGGCTCTGCATTGGAAATTTCGGGCCAGCCGTTTTTCCAGGTTAATTTATCCAGCATTAACACGCGGCGGTTGGCGCCGCTCGATACCCTTGGTTCTGCCTTGCTGATGGCGTGGTACAAGAGCCAGTCGGTGCCCGCGTCGTCGGTAACCCAGCGCGCATTATGTCCTGGCCCGGCGTACACATCATTTCCGTGAAGTAACAGCGTACCGGTTCCACGCTCTTTCAAGTCTTTGCCATCCTGGTCGAGGAATGGCCCGAAAATAGATTTGGAACGGCCCATTCGAACGTGGTACTTGCTTTTTTCGAACTCGCAGCAGCTTTCCTTCGAACCTAAAAAATAGTAGTAATCTCCCTTCTTCTGGATCATCACCGCTTCGAAATCACCCGCTGCCACTTTGAATTTCTTCGAAAGGTCGGGCACGGATTTACCATCAACAGACAGTTCCACGCCATAAGTCCCCTGCGTAGGCTTATCGCTGAAACTGCCCCAGAAGACATACTTTTTCCCCTCGACTTCGAGGTAAAACGGGTCGATCGAGTTGGGCACTTCTACATCCCGGCTATCGAACAGTTTTCCCTGGTCCACAAACGGCCCTGACGGCGAATCTGCAATCGCGAGGCCTACGCCCGGATTCACATCTCCCCAGGTCGAATAGGCATAATACATGTGGTATTTCCCATTCACTTTCACTACGTCCGGCGCCCATATGCCGCCTTTTTCTTTCCAGGCAGGTTTGGCAGTGAATGCTTCTTTGACATAATCCCAATGCACAAGGTCTTTCGAGCGGACAATCGGTATCAGCCGTGAACCGTTGCCATCGCCCCAATCGTCTTGTGTTCCGTAGGCATAAAAATACCCGTCATCGGCCTTTACGACAGTCGGGTCGGCGAGAATGGGTTCGAAAACCGGGTTTTTATATTCCCTGTCTCGGGGACCGGGACCGTCCAGTCCGGAACTGTCCAGTCCGGGACCATCCAGTCCGGGACAGGTCAAAATCAATGGGAATAGCAGTGATAAGAGTGGTCTGATCATTTCAGGTTTGGTTAATATCGTTATTCGAGCCAGATAATCTGGGTAAATGCGCCATTAGCTGCCACATCCCAGAGTTCAACCCGCAGCCATTTCCGGCCTTTGAGGTTTTGGGTAAATTTAAAATTCTTCTGACCGAAAGCCTGTGTGTCGTTCAAATTAATGATATCGTGAAAAACTTCCTTGCCATCGCCGGAGATCACTTCCGCGCGGTTGAGCGGGAAAGTCCATTGGGCGTCGAGGCTAATCTCCACATTCCCTTTCGCATCCGGCTTTGCTGTTTCACCAACAGCTGCATTATTTACTTTAAAGGTCGGGATCAGCACTTCGCCGGTAGTGACGAAAAATTTGCCTTTCCGCATAGCGTCCAGTACCGGCTGCCAGCCGTCTTCGAATTTCGGAAGCTCGTCGAGTTGGAGGTAATTGACGTTCAAATGGCCGTACAGCTCATAATTCGGTTCAATGCGGAACAAATCCGCCTCGGCGAGCACATTCTTTTTATAACCCCAGTTGGCCATATCATCCATCAGATCGAGCACGCGTTTACCTAGTTTAGGCTGCGACAAATCGGCCGGCATGGCCTTCCAGGCAGCACCCAGAAAACGATCAGATTTGAAGAATGCCTCGTCCTTATGCTTGTCCGGGAAACCGGTCGAGCCCTTCGTACGCGCATGCGCCGTCCACGCGAGGCCGTTTTCCATTTCCAGCAATTTCAGCATTTCGTCTTTGTTACCAATGCGGTAAACTTTGCCATATTCGGGATGGTCTTCCACAAATGGCTGGTCTCTTTCCCGCGACATCAGCCAGTAAACTGGTTTGGGAAAAATATTCATCCAATGCCCGCCGAAGAAATTATTAGGTTCTTCGCCCGGCAGCAACAGGAAATTCCCGTCCGAAAGCCGCGCACATTCCGCAAACATCATTTTCAGCTCCGGCCAGCGTTTAGCCTCCGGTCCACGCGGACTACCCGGACCGTGAAATTCAGCCAAATGCACAATGTTCACACCCGTGTTCCTGAATGCTTTTACAAAACCGGGCATATCCGGCAAAGGCTTGCGCGTAAGCACATCGTCCACATGCTCCTGATGGAAGTGACTCGACATCGTGTAATAGCCCGGAAGCGGCTCATACTTGTCCGAATGCGTAAAAGCTTTCACATTTTCGAGCACCTTACCATCCTTTTCGCGGCTCAGCAGACAGAAGAAATTGTAGCGCTGCTGCGTTCCCGGCGGCGCATTGAACCAGGGCACCCAGCGACGATCGCCAAGCAAATCGTGGCGGATACCAATGCCAAAGCCCGGAAGCAGATTCCGGTAATTCTCGCCGTACCAGATATGTTCGAGGTTGTAGCAATTATCCAGCGGATAGAAATACTGGTGCGGAGCCGGAAAAACAGCCAAGTTACCTTCTTTTCCCTGACCGATGATCGTACGGTATTTCACAGCCATCATTTCGACGGTGTCCATTTTCGTCACCACCACATTCCGCATAAAATCCTCTGTATCGGCCCAGAAAAGCTTCTGCCAGGGCGTTTCACGGGAGGTAAGCCCAATATCGTAAATCACAGCCAGCGAATCGACGTTCGTAGACATGACTGCCGCCACATTCATCAGCGGGCTGCCGTTGTATAGTGTAAATTGAATAGAACCTGAAAATGGCCCGGCTTTTGCGCCATTGACGGTAACTTCCGTGCGGGAGCCATTGCTGGTCACTTTTACATCGGTTTTGTCAAGTTTTACGGCATAGCTCTGGTATTTCTGATAAGCGGTTTTGTCGAAGAAAATATTCCAGCCATTCTGCGAAACGAGGTCGCGCTTGCCTACGGCGAGGATGATAGCCGGGTCGAGATTTTCGGCGATGGTGTATTGCTTTTCTTTGCTACCAATGCCCAGGCTGCCGATCAACGGGTTGGATTTGTTTAAATCAATGGAAACTTTGGCGGTTTCCTCATTGCCGGCGGGCCATTCGATATGCAGCATTGCACCGCTGACAGTCGCCTGGATGCCGCTTTTCTTGTCCAACCCTTTGAGATCAACCGGTACCTGTGCTTGCAGGTTTAACCCGACCATTGACAAGAAAACAAACAGGATCTTACGCATTGATGATAGAATGTGTTGGAACAAAAAGTTTCTTGTAAAATGCGAGCCCTTCTTCTGCCAGCTCATCGGCGCTGTTGGCCAATGGTCGCCAGATGCAGGCTGCACGTGCGAGTTCTTTGGAAGGTTGTCCGAAGGTTTCGATCACCACCGCGCCGTCGTAACCGATGTCGGTAAGCGCTTCCTGAATGCCTTGCCACTCCAAATGGCCGGTTCCCGGTGTACCGCGGTCGCTTTCGTTGCCTTGTACATGACAAAGCAAATCTTTCCCGATTTTCCTGATCGAAGCGGGAATATCTTTTTCCTCTATATTGGAATGGAAGTTATCGAGCACGATTTTCAGGTTCGGATTTCCTACTTCATCCAGGATCGATAATGCCTGATCGACTGTATTGACCATGTCGGTTTCAAAGCGGTTCAAAGGCTCCAAACCTAGCGTTACTCCGCAATCACCGGCTATTTGACTTACTTCTTTTAAAATACCCACACACAATTCATGCTCCTGCTTTTTCTGCTCTGCCGAAACAATGCGTGTTTTGCCTACTGCCGAGTACAATGGCCCGCCGAAAACCGGGCTATCCATTTGCTCGGCGATGCGAATGCAATCGATAATATACTGTTTCCCGATCTCGCGGTATGCCGGATCGGTGCTTGAAATATCCCGCTCCGGCCCGAATGCACCACTAATGGTGATTTTCAGGTCGAGGTCGCGGGCGGTGTCTTTGATGAGCTTCCAGTCGATAATGCGGGTATCTTCCACGGCTATTTCGATGATGTCGTAGCCCATGTTTTTGACCTTGGTAAGCAGGTCTATATTAGCCGTAGAAAACGGGGATACCCAGATGAATGTGCTGGCTCCGAATAGCATAAGGGTTCAGGTTTAGCAAAAAGCCAGGTTTTGGGCCTGGCTTCTTTATTAATAGGATGAATTATTCTTCAAAACTCGGCACGTTCACACGAATGCCGCCCTTCATGGCCGACTCATGTGCGCAAATGCCCGCGCAGGTGTAGTTGGCAGCCAATGCAGCATCCACCGCCGAATCGCGGCCTTCCACGATCGCCGCTACAAACTCCTGCACCAAATGCGGGTGCGAACCGCCGTGGCCTGCGCCTTGAAGGAACGATACGTGGTTCGGATCGTCGATCTTCTCGCGTTTGGTAAAATGCTTGATCGGCTCGATCAGCAGCTCGTCGGTATCGGGCACATTTATGCGCGACGCGTTTTCACCGCCATCGAAGATCACGTGTTCTTCGTCCTGCAATTGCTCCCATTCGAACGACATTTTAGTGCCGTACACATCGTAGCTCTCGCGGTACTGGCGCACCACGTCAAACAGCGAGCGGGTCGCTTCCGCTACGACGTCGGTACCTTTTAAGGTAAATGTGGCTGTCTCCACGGCAAATGGCGATCCGTAACGGCTGGCGAGGTCGTCGCTCAAACGGCCCGAGCCGTGGCAAACCACCGTTTCAGCAATGGTATTATTGATTTTCAAAAGCGGGGATATGGCGTGGGTGCCGTTGAGCATCGGCGGGTAGCCTTTCCAATATTCGCCCCACCCTTCCATGCTCATATCCTGGATGTGCGAGCCGCGCACGAACTGAATGCGGCCCAGCTGCCCGGTTTGCGCGAGGTTCAGGCCGTAAAGGAATTCGCGGGTGTAAAGCGCGGTTTCCATCATCATATACACCTTGCCTGAGCGGCGTTTCGCTTCCACAATGGCTTTGCAATCCTCGACGGTCATCGCCATTGGAATGGTGCAGGCGGTGTGTTTATTGGCATTGAGGGACGCCAGGGTCATACGTGCGTGGTCGGGCACGGGCGTTACTACGTGTATCGCATCCACGTCGTCGCGCTTGGGAACGTCTTCGAAATGCTCGAAAACGAGGTTAGGATCGAGATTGAACTTGGCAGTCAGCTCGTCGCGGGTTTGTTTGCTGCGGGTACAGATCCCCACCGCCTTGATATTCGGGTGGCTTTGATAGATGGGGATAAACTCCTTCCCGAAACCCATACCCACGATAACTACTGTGATTTGCTTGTCGCTCATTGCTACTTTGGTTAGTCCCCGGATTGAAACCCGGGGTTAGAAAATGGATTGATTTGCTTGTATATCGAGCCAACGGCTCTTTTTATCTTAGTTCACT
>DATMSL010000707.1:0-1783 GCA_035565435.1 Dyadobacter sp.
CATAATGAGCCAAAATAAGTAACCCATGAATACTTCCAGTTACAGTGCCGGATTTTCTATTCGGATAATGTCATACGAAACGTCCCCTGCGTAGAAGCGCGTAAGAGCAGCCGCCTTTTGCGAGGTTTCGACCAGCAGCGGATGCCGTTCGGCGTGCAGTAAGTCCTCTACATCCGACACGTATTCCTTGAACATCAATGGATTGGGCAATTGATAGAACTGACCGTCGGCCGCTTTCAATACCGGCACAGGCGTTACTTTTCCACCCGCATTCAACAAGCCGTAGCGGCGCCGCGCCTCAACGTAGGCTTCATCCGTGGAATCGAAAACGACGTTTTCGACAGGTTTTGCAGTAGCGATATTAGCTGTTATGCGCTCATCGAGCTTTTCGAGCAATGCACGGAGCGCCCAGGTATGTTTGCCCGTACGTATACGCTCACGCAACGACTGGCGCACGAGGTACGTCAACGCCTGGGTTACGTTCAACCCAATCTCCGCCATTTGCTTGAAAATGAAAGAGGTAGGCGACATACCCGGGATCGTATTCGGGTCGTGGAGCAGGATGGTGCCGTTTTCTGTCAGGAAGCCGTCGATCCGCACACAGGCGTTAATGCCCAACTGCTGGAACGTCGACGCGATCATCTGCTGAATTTCCTGGTTCTTTTCGAGCGTGGTATCCACCGGAATACGCTTGCGACTTGCACCCGGCTTATATTTTGCATTAAAATCAAAGACCTTCACCATTTTGATCACCTCACTCGGCGGCAATGCCAGCGGCGAACCGTCGTCGAACTGGATGCAGCCACAAGAGAACTCCTGGCCATTCACAAATTCTTCCACCAATACCTGATCTTCCGCATTGGAACTGCTCAGTAGTGCGTGCTGATTCCCTTCGGAGAAGTAGATTTCCAGCTCGCTGATCAATGTCGTAGGATGGTAGATCGTCTTTCCGTCCAGGATCACCGGGAAACCGATACCTTCATCCAGGTTAGCGATTTTTTGCCCCCAGGCCAACTTTTCGGCTTCATCCAGCTCATTCCAGGTCTCCGCGTTGAGCTCAATCTGGAAAAAGCATTGATTTACAGCTGATACGAATTCTTCCAAAGAATCCTCCTTCACAATGGCCACGCCGATCGACGAGCCCTGGTGAGGGGCCTTAATGACCAATGGTAATCCCAAATGCTTTTTCAAAACCTGGAAAAGCAATGGATAATCTTTCGGTACCCACTGGCTGTATTTGAGCGTCCAGCTCTTCTTCTCCTGCCCGTTCACAAGGGCAATCATTTCATTTTGTAATATCTTATCAATTCCAACCGCCGATCCCATTAAACCGGGGCCGCTGTATGGGATTTTATACCATTCCAGTAAGCCCTGGATCGCGCCATCCTCGCAGTCGGGGCCGTGCATGGCCAGGAACGCGAAATCGAAATGCTCCTTGAATTCCGCCGGCGAAATCAGTCTTCCGATTTCAGCAGAAACACCGGCCGCGGCCAATTCCGGGAAAGATTCAATGTAAGTTTTGAAGCCGTCTTTTTGAATGCCCGGTGCAGGGTAAAACTCCCGGATCTCGGACGAATACATCAATTCCTTTTGCAGCAGAATGAACCTGCCGAAGCTGTCCACAAAAACCGGTACCGGCTCAAAAAGTGACTTATCGAGGTATTCAAATGCTGTTTTACCACCTGCAAATGATATCTCCCGCTCACGGGAAGGACCTCCAAAAAAAATTCCGATACGCATGTTTGATATTCCTGATTAATGCATTCCAATGATGCCCGCAATA
>DATMSL010000708.1:0-6884 GCA_035565435.1 Dyadobacter sp.
TAATCGAACATACAAATATTATCAGAAATAATAATTCATTGATTTTGTATGAATTTTATAAGTAAACACTGTTTTACAAAAGTAAAAATCCGTAGAGCTATGCATGCAGAAGGGCGAGAAATGTATCAACAATTACCGTGACCAGTTGATACTCCTTTGACCTTTTACGATAGCCCGTTGCCAAGCCGAAGTGAAACATGCACTAGATGCAGGACAGCAGTTAACAAAACAGAGCCACCCGTCCGGTAATGTCCGGACTTGCGGCTCCCATGCAAGTTTGAAGATTATGCCGGCTACTCTCTTACGCTTTCAACTGTATACACAAAGCTGTCGGCGCGGTAGTAGCCGATATTGTATTCGATAGGCCGTTCGCCCTGGTCAAATACGAAACGTTTTCTAAAAAGGATGGGGCTTCCGGGTTCAACTTCCAGTTTCGCGGCGGTGAACTTGTCGGCCGCAATCGCACTCACCTCTTCCTTCGAGAGGGTGGCGATCACCATATGGTCTTTTTCAAGAATATCGTACAACGGCCGTTTGAAATCCTCCTCGCCAGTAAGTCCTACTCTCGGATGGAAATAGGAGATAAAATAGACAAACGGCCCTTCCGCTTTCCCCCTGAGCCGCTCCAATTTCAGCACCTTTTTATCAGTGCCGATGTCAAAGAAGTTGGCGATTTTCTCGTCGGGCGTCACCCAGGTCACATGCAGTTCGAAATTCTTGACAATAATCCCGCGCGCATTCATTTCCTGCGTAAAACTCAGCCAGTTTTTTGATTTTGAACTAATTACAGGCTCCGTCACCTTCGTACCGACCCCTTTTTTCCGAATAAGCAGCCCTTCATACACCAGCTTATTGAGCGCCTGGCGCAAGGTCGACCGGGAAATAGCCAACCGCTTTGCCAGCTCTACCTCATTCGGCAAGAACTTCCCATCCAGGTGCTCCGGAGAGTTGATCATGTTGCGCAATAAGTTCTCTGCCTGGATATGCAAAGGAACAGGACTCTTGTGATCGATACTAAATTTCATATTGACGGATTGCAGATAGACAAAAGCAAAAATAGCAATTTTTCTACGCCGACGCCGGTGACCCGGCGCCATCAGAACATAATTTGTGCTTTGTAACATTCAGGCAAGCGCAATCCCATCCCTATTTCCTCACGTAGGCTTTCAACGTAGCACATTTCTCTCCTAAGCTCTTTCCCGACGGCGCTATTGTGTACGACGGCACGTCCGCAGGCACGATGAACGTCTCGGCATAGTGGATCACATATGGCTCAAAAAGGCCGTCGGGGCTTTCCACCACAGCTTCATCGCCTTCCACGAGATTGACCACATTCAGGTTGCCGTGGGTATAATGGGTCACTTTGCTGTCGAACCAATGCCTTCTGGTTTCAATAAACTGGGTATTGAACAGCCCTGTCGATTCTTCCATCGAATGGCCATTTACCGAAATCTGCTCTACATTGTTGAAGAGGTTTTCCTTTACCCAATCCTCGTCCCGGCTCCAGTCGATCACGTTTTTACCATGCTCGATGTTGATCGGCCGAGGCTTGCCGTCGAGACCCAGCCTGCCCCAGTCCCACAATTTGAAAGTAAAAATGTAGGGAGTAGCCGAGATTTCGAGGACAACCGCATTCTTGCCGGAGCAATGGATTGTACCGGCCGGGATCAGGATGTGGTCATGCTTTTTGACAGGCAGCCTATTGACATACTTCTCCGCATCGAAATCCTCCAATCCACCCTGGGCATTTTCGAGATCGGTCACCATATCCACCGCGTTCACATTCCTGCGCGTACCCAGGTATACGCAGGCATCCGGGCCGGCTTCCAGAAAGTAATAGCTCTCATCCTGCGTGTAGTCCATTCCAAAATGCTCCTTGATGTACTGCCTCGTTGGATGTACCTGCAAGCTCAGGTTGCCGCCATCCATAGTATCGAGGAAATCGAAACGGATTGGGAACTCGGCTCCAAATAGGCCGTAAACGTGTTTGCCGAGCAACTGCCGTGGCCGGGTAAGCACCAGATTGATCGAGGGCAGCTCGAAAACACACTCGCCAAACTTGAAAAGCAAGCTGTTTTCTTCCGGGACACAATCGAATCCCCAGGCATAGTTAACCTCCCCGCGATCCAGATCCGCGACTTCTTTCAGCCATTGCCCTCCCCACGGCCCCGGATCGAAAAACGGTACGACCCTGAACGGCCGCCTGACAGCCTTATCCAATCCTTGATGGTAAAGCTGCGCATTCACCATTTTGGGTTCATCCTCCTTGCAGGCATCGATAAAAAAGTCTATCTTATCAAAGAACAGGAGCTTATGACGGTCGAAAACCCGCCAATCGAGGAAATAGCCCTGCTTATATTTCAATGCAAATTGATCGTCGGTGTTATTCATGCCGAAGTTGCCGACGATGCCGCGTTTCATTCTTTTCTGGATTTCCCAGCGCGCCAGATCAGCATAGAGAAGGAGATCGGGATCCGTGAAAAGGGCAGCCCCCTCGCCACAGACAACAATGGTCCCCGACGTGATACTGCGAATCTGCTCCCGCACTCGTTTCAGCTGATCGGTATCAAAAAAATCGGCCATTTCCAGGTCATTCATTTTCCCGAACACCTGATCGTCGGTCACGAACGGGTACACCATCGCCCCGATCTCGTACACGCTTTTGAGCGCATCGCCTGTATGGATTACGGTGGCCGCGGGCATGTGCTGCCCAACAGCTTCCAGTATCGTGCCGGTGTCGACTCCGTGATACACATCCACGCAAATCACACATTTCGGCCGGCTTGCTTCCTGAACAAAGCGCGCTACCTGCCCAAAAATATCGTCCCAGCCCACAAAGCACATGTCGGATGATTTGCTTACTTCTATAAAGGGGTATTTATCGTAATTCGAAGGCATTTCTATTTTGATTTGGAGCTTTGGCTAAATTGGATCCGCACAAAACGCGGACGATATAGGTTGGGTTGCCTGGGCAAAACTTCCAGAAATTTGAAAGTATTGACATTATAGGAAATCAGTAGTTCACCCGGGGCCGACAATGCAGGATGCGCTTTGGCATTGTAGGTAAACAGGTCGGGATCCCGGATATCCGCGGTGGTTTTATACAATACAATTCTCGGCCCGAATGGTCCATAAGGCGTCGGCCCGATCTGCATGCAGATTTCAGGAAAAATGCTGCCAAGCTGATACACCAATGCATATTTACCAGGCGCCAGCATACTCACACTTAGCTCGTTCGAAACCGAGTCGCTTAAAGCTGCAACCATCCCTGCGTCTTTCGACCAGCCCTTCTCTCCCCGGAATTCCCATTGATCAAACGCCGTGAGCCGGTCGGGTTTCACCCTTGCTGCAACCAGTTTTTTGGTCGGCCCTTTGACGCCATAAATGTAAACAAAGCCATCGGGCGAGATTTCTCCGGCTGCCCGGCTATTGTTATAGATACCTGCACCAAACGAAATCGTTTCCCCGCCGGCATGATAATCATTGAAGGGCAGCGCAAATTGTTCGTGATCCGCATAAGGGAAATGGCTGCCTGCTGGTATCCTGATCACCGAATTCCCGGTTTCCTTAAATGGGAATGGCGAATTATCGTGTGTGTTGGTGATTTTGTAAGCGAAAATGAAAAGGTCTTTACCGGCGTCCGGATTCACAAACCCGTCGCCCAGCCAGAAATAGGTATCCTTGTCAGGCTTGTCGGATTTCGGGATAAACACGGCCCGATATCCTTCTCCTCCGCCTGCAACCCTGAATGCGATTTTGCGCGGACCGGGCAATTTCCCAGTCAACAATGCCACCGAATTGTTTACCAGCGAGAAGCCTGGTTTCAGCACAGCCTCATCAATTTCTCCCAGGACGGTATCGCTGAAAAGGAAAAGAATACTGTCCTCCTTCTGGGCATCGCGTCCGGAAAACGGGATGGCAAATATGCCGTCGCCGCCCAGCCAGCCCGATTTTCTCAGGAACAGGTCCGACCACTCAGGTGCCGGAGAAACTGTGAATTCATTCACATTCAGCCCGGCCACGCCTGTGCGTGCTTGCCCGGACACATATCCGAGGCAAGATAGAGTTATCCCTAAAATCAGAGTGGTGTTTCTCATCCGCTGTCCAATTTTCCCTAAATATAGTTTATATGTACATATGTATATACATTATTTCAGTAACCGGCTTGTTTTCCTTCACCTTGCTGCTCCGGAAGTGGTGGTTACCAGCTATTATGTTACCGGAATATTACAAAAACCTTTGGAACTCTTGCGTTCAGGAAATACTTTTGCGGCATTCAAATTATAATAAGTCTAAATAAATGAAATATCTATTATACCTATCCATTTGGTTGCTCTTGCCTTCACTGGTGCTTGCCCAAACGGGAAAAGTGAGAGGAAAGGTTGTCGACAATACCCAAATTGGCATACCCGGCGTAAGCATCGTTATCAAAAGTGCCGGACTTGGTACTTACACCGATGAAAACGGCGCATTTGAAATATCCAATATCAATGATGGCAATTACATTTTATCCGTTTCATCCGTCGGATTTAAAACCCGGGAACTACCGCTGGCCATTTCGCAGAATGAAGCCGAGCTTGGGCCCATTACACTTTATGAGGGCGATGAAATTTTGCGTGAGGTAGTTGTGCAAGGCGAAAGAGAGAACAAATTCTCACGCAGTAACACGGCATACGTCGCCAAACTGCCTTTGAAAGATTTCGAAAATACGCAGGTGTACAGCACGATCACCAACTACCTTTTACAATCTCAGATCGTTACCAATTTTGACGACGCGCTCAAAAATGCGGCCGGGGTCGATAACCTCTGGACTTCCACAGGCCGCGGCGGCGATGGCGCCGGCTACTATTCGCTTCGTGGGTTCTCTGTGCAGCCAAAGCTCGTGAATGGCCTTCCGGGGTTAACCAACGGGACAATTAACCCCGCCAATATCGAGCGGATCGAGGTGCTGAAAGGGCCTTCGGCCACGCTGTTTGGCAACGCGGTGAGTTCTTACGGCGGACTTATCAATGTGGTTACGAAAAAACCTTACGTAGGAACGGGCGGTGAGCTATCGTTTACGACCGGCTCTTTCGGCTTAAACCAGATTACCGGCGATTTCAATACGGCCCTGAACAAGGAAAAGAACCTTTACTTCCGTTTGAACACTTCTTATGCGACCGAACGCAGCTTCCAGGATGCGGGCCTCAGAAAGTCGTTCTTCGTGGCGCCTTCGCTTTCTTACAAAGTGAACAACAAGTTATCCTTCTCCTTTTACGGCGAAATCACCCAGGCCGAACAGACTAACCCGATGTTCCTTTTCCTGAACCGCAGTGCCCCGTCGGTCGCGAAAAACATGAGGGAATTGGGATACAACTACAAACTGTCGTTCACCAGCAACGACCTGACCTTGCAAAACCCGACTCAAAATTACCGGGTGGAAATGGATTACAAACTGTCCGATACGTGGCAGTCGCAAACACTGGTTTCAAAAAGCGCCACTTCAACCAAAGGCTATTACACCTATCTTTTCGACTACGGCATCCTGAAAGGCAACACATTTTCGCGCTTCCTGAACAAGCAGAATGAATACACCGGGACATCCGATATCCAGCAGAACTTCATCGGGGATTTCAAGCTGGGCCCGCTGAGAAACCGCGTGGTGTTAGGTCTGGATTATTTCACTGCAACTTCCACCAGCAATGGTACCGCTTACGCATTTTACGGAAATGTTACTCCCGACGGTGGTTCGAACGGCGATGATCCGTTTACGCCCGAGGTCGAAACCGCCGCTTATCCGCTTTCCGCAGCCGCCGTCGACGCTGTTCTGGCTTCAAAAGATGTCGCTAACGCCAAATCGAAATACAACATTTACAGCGCCTACGCTTCGGATGTATTGAATATTACCAAAGCATTGTCCGTGATGGTAGGTCTCCGCCTCGACCACTTCGACAATGCAGGCAGCGTATCGAGCCCCGACGATGATTACAACCAAACCACGCTTTCACCGAAGGTCGGGATCTTGTACCAGCCGCTGGTCGACAAACTTTCCGTTTTCGCCAACTACCAGAACGGTTTCACCAACGTGGCACCCGAACTCGTAGGGAATCCCGAGGACGGCCCGCAAACCATCAAGTCTTTCAGGCCTGAACAAGCGAACCAGATCGAGTTCGGTTTTAAAACCAATATCATTCAGAACAAACTAAACCTGACCGTCAGCTACTACGACATCAAGGTGAAAGATCAGGTCATCACCGATCCGGCATCACCTTTCAACAAAATCCAGGGCGGAGAAGCTTACAGCCGGGGATTTGAGGTAGAGCTGAATGCCAACCCGGTAAAGGGGCTGAATATCCGGGCCGGGTTTAGCAACAATGAAAGCAAGACAACCAAATCGGACAACGAGCAGATCCTGAACAAGCGTCCGCTGGGAGCAGGCCCCAAGACACTCTACAATATGTGGGCTAACTACGAACTACCGGAAGGAAAACTAAAAGGCTTCGGCGTTGGCGCCGGCTTCAACGGTGCGAGCGAGCGGTATGCGATCAACTACGCCTCAACGGGGGACTTTATGTTGCCTGCCTATACCGTCGCTAATGCTTCCCTATTCTACCAGGCTGCGCATTACCGCATCGGGTTGAAGCTCAACAATGCATTTAACAAGGAGTATTACAAAGGATGGTCTACGATCGCCCCGCAGACACCACGGGCTCTTCTCGCCAACTTTACCTATACTTTTTAGAATTCAGCAGAAAGGAATACCGAAAAGTAACCGAAAGCCGCCTTATTAAAGCGGCTTTTCCTTTTTCTGCACTTTGGCGCAATATTTCCGGCCATATTTGCCCAAACAACCTTTCATGTCATGCGAAGGATTTTTGAATTGATTGGTGGTATCTTGTTTGCAC
>DATMSL010000709.1:0-19252 GCA_035565435.1 Dyadobacter sp.
ACAATCAATACCTTAACCCAATGGACCAATACCAGAACCCCGGCGACAGAGCCTACACCCAAACCCTGATTGATGCTGCTAAAAAGGAGGCTGCGGCATTCCTGAATTTGAAGTACACTGCCGAACGTGCGGACGGCGTAATCCCCGTAAAGTACCGCGAGTTGATGTCGATCGCCGTTGCCCTGACAACCCAGTGCTCTTTCTGTATTGAGTCGCATATCGAAAACGCAATCAAAGCCGGGGCGAACCGGGAGGAGATTGCGGAAACTGTCTTCATCGCTGCGGCTTTACGCGCTGGCGGCGCAGTCGGAAATGGATTATTTGCCATGCGTCTTTTTGAAGAAATCAGCCGGAAGGAGTCTTAGGGAGCAGCGTCTCCCCCTTTTTACTTACTACTCAATTCCCTGACCAGGTTTAGTAGGCATTTGCCCCATATGCTCCCGCGGACCGTCTTCGGGAGCAAACTTTGTTTAAATGTTTATACATTTGTAGATTATTTAATAAAAAATCTACTTTTCTTCTAAGTGTTTCGGGCGGTGAGATCGACATTACTATAACAGGCCGCCTGAACCGGCCTGGTGTCGGCACTTTTAACCCGCTAATCATGGATAGTTTGGAATTGTCTGATCATCACGAGGATGGTCCCGCTCAGCCCGCACATCCCGGCCAGGGTCCGGACAGGCTTTCGCGCCGGCCTGAGTTTCCTGCTGAGTCGGAGATGCTGCTGAAAAAGGCATTTGAATCGGACACCAATACGGGGATCGAGCTGCTTTTCCGCTGGTACTACCGGCCGTTGTGCAGTCACGTGGTGCGCTATGTCTCGTCGAAGGAGATAGCCGAGGATATTGTATCAGAAGTTTTCTATAAATTCCACAGAGACAAGGTTTTCGCAACCGTGGAAACATCTTTCCGCAACTACCTGTTTTCCGCCGTGCGGTACAGCGCCTTCGATTACGCCCGCCTCGAAATGAAACGGAGCACCTCGCTGGAACATGCCGAATATGTGACGCTTCAACCGGAGCAGCAGCCCGACCATATCACCCAATATGAAGATCTGTACAACGACGTGCAGAACGCCATCAACGCGCTTCCGCAAAAGCAGCGCCGGGTATACCTCATGCACCGGTATGAGGGCAAAAAATACAGCGAGATCGCGACGGAACTGGGCGTATCGTACCGGACCGTGGAATCGCAGATGTACACGGCGATGCAGGAGCTAAGGAGGATTATCAAAGCCAAATGGCTGTTCGCGCTGCTCGCCCTATTCAATTAATCCTTGCCCCCAGGGCATTGGAACACATTATCCGCAAAAATTAACCATGAAAGATCCAATAAGCAAAGAACTGATTTTCAATTACTTTTCAGGAAATGCGACAGCATTTGAAAAGGACCTGATCGACCGCTGGAGCGCCGATCCGCAGGCCAGGGAACAATTGTTCATCTGGCTGGTGGAATGGGAAAATCAGAATATCCAGTACAATGCCGACGTCGACAGCGCAATTACCCGCCATTTCTCACGCATCGATGAGCAGACTGTGGAAGCCGTCGATGAGCCTGCCGCTGCGCAACCGACGCTCAGGTTACCGGTGCAGGGAAAATCATGGCTCATTGCGGCGGCGGTGACGTTGCTGGTGCTTTCAGGCGGCTGGTTCGCGCGTGACCGCGTCCGTTATGAAATTTACACCACCGGTTTTGGTCAGATCGAGCGGCTGGTATTGCCCGATGGCAGCAAGGTGGTGCTCAATGCGAACTCCACGCTCCGGGTTCCGCGGTTCGGCTTTGGGAAGACCACCCGGGACGTATACATGACCGGAGAAGCGGATTTCGCCATTACGCACACGGAGAACCATCAAAAGTTCATCGTACACACGGAAAAGAATTTTGATGTGGAGGTGCTGGGTACGGAGTTCAACGTATATGCGCGACCGAGGCGCTCGCGCGTGGTGCTGAACAAGGGTAAGGTAAAACTGCATTACCTGAAAGGCTCGGAAACCGATCAGATCCTGATGAGGCCCGGCGATCTTGTCACTTTCGATGCGCCCGGACATGCGTCCGTGCGGAAAACGACCAACCCGGCCAACTACTCGGCCTGGAAAGCCCATCGCTTTGTATTTGAAAATGAGAGCCTGCGCGAAATATGCGACCTGTTTGAAGACAATTTCGGCCTGAAAATCCACATTCCTGACTCTACCCTCGCCGCCCAGACAGTCTCCGGCTCTTTCACCGCGCTGAATGCCGAGGAACTCTTCGAAATACTGGCCGACGATTCCGGATTATCCTATTCCCGCTCGGAGGATGGAAAAGTCATTACGCTCGATTACTAATGCCATTCATCTAAACCCCTGATTACTATACCAACCCCTTAATCTTTTCTTACCCCGCTTAAAACCCATTTTCTATGAAAAGACCGTTACGATCCCTTCTATTCGTGCTGGCTGCCGCTGGTGCCGGTTCCCCCGGCCATGCGCAGTTGCTGGCCGCTATCGGGCAGCGGCAGCACCCTTTCGTGGCCCCGCAATCTACCAGAAGCCTAAAATCAGTATTGCAGGACTTCAAAACCCATTACAAAGTCGATATCCTCTATTTCGACAGCGTCGTGCAAGGCTACGAAGTGCCGCTGAGTGCGCTGGATTTTCAGGCCAGTGCGGAAAAATCGCTTTCGAGAATCCTGAAACCGCTCGGCCTGCAATACCGGAAGTCCAAAACCGGCGGGTATATCGTTGTCAAACCGCTGAAAGGTGATAAGAAAACCCAGCAGGCACCGGTATCGAATGCGCCCGATCAACCGGCCGACAGTCCGCTCCGGCAATTTTCTTTCTTCGCCTCCACGAGTGGACAAACTGCCGGTGCCACAGCCGAAATCGTGCTCAAAGGCAAGGTATCCGATGAAAAAGGGACGGGACTACCCGGAGTAAGTGTAGTGGTGAAGGGTACCCAGCGCGGAACGCTCACCGACGAAAACGGCGAATTCAAAGTCGAGGCACCAGACAAAGAGGCAGTCCTTGTTTTCTCGTTCGTAGGATTCTTATCGCAGGAAATGACTGTCGGGAATAAAACACGCATTGATGTAACCCTGGCAACCGATACCAAAGCACTTGAAGAGCTCGTCGTCGTCGGTTACAGCTCTCAGAAACGGTCACTGATGACCGGTTCCGTGGCTTCGATGAATGTCACCGAAGAAATGCAGAACATCCCGACGACCTCGACCGGGAACTTGCTCTCCGGCAAGCTCGCGGGTGTTTACATCGGCACACCCAACGGTATACCCGGTACGAACCCGCAAATCAGCATCCGGACCGGCTCTTCACTCAATGCGCAACCGGTAACTTATGTAATCGACGGCATTATCAGAACCTGGGAGGACTTCAACAACCTGAGTCCGAACGAAATTGAAACCATTTCCGTCTTAAAGGACGCTGCATCGGCGGCTGTCTACGGATCGCGTTCTGCCGGTGGCGTAATCCTTGTTACGACCAAAAGGGGCAAAACGGGGGTTCCAACTTTCAACTATTCATTCAACACAGGGTTCGATACCCGCACCAAAAATGTGCCTTTAACCAGCGCGGTGCAGGCGGGCGAGCTGTATAACCGCATCAACGGCAATTCCGACCCGGCCGGGTGGGCGTGGTCACAGGAGGAAATCGACCATTACAAGACCATTAACAACGGATGGGGTTACGATCAGCTTGAATCGGTGTGGCGGAACCCTTCCACTTCCCAGCATAACCTGAACGTCTCCGGCGGCACCGAAAAAGTGAAGTATTTCGCGGGCGCTTCTTACGTGAAACAAAATGGCTTTTTGAAGCCGCTGACGTACGACAAATACAACATCCGCCTCAACACGACCGTCGACGCCACCAAGGACCTGCAATTCTTTGTCGGTTTGGGCCTCAGCAATAATCTCCAGGGAAATGTTACCTGGGAAGGCCCTCAATCACTTTACCGAAAATTGCTCGTGTGGCAGCCCGATCAACCGGTGTACACCGACAGTGGCAAACTGCTCGACTACGGCTGGATCGCCAACGTGGGCGGGACCGTCAATGGGCATGGCGGTTATGATAAGAGCAATTTCCTGAGACCGCAGGTCGTCCTGAATGCAACCTATAATATCCCGGTCGTCAAGGGCCTCAGCGCGAAGGCCATATTCAGCAAGAATTTCAGCAGCTATCGCCGCAAGGTTTTCCAGAAGAGCTATCAGATGAACATCATGAAGCGGGACGGCGCCAACAAGCACATTATCCATACCGACGACGCGAGCATTGTCGGCAGCAAGGCTTCCACCAATATCGCTAAGGATTACCTGCGGACCGACGTATCGTGGGGCCAGGACTACCAGCTTGACCTACAACTGAATTATGAAAACACTTTCAACAACATTCATCACGTGCAGGGCATTCTGGTGTATGAAAAAGCCGAGACCAGCGGAAGCGGTATTTATGCCGGCCGGGAAACCTTCCCCGTGTACACGACCGATCAGTGGTGGGCTGCCAGCAGCGCGCGTGCCGATGACTATGCGGGCGGAAGCAGCGACTATGTGAATGGCCGGGCTTCCTACATTGGCCAGTTCAATTACGATTACGACGAAAAGTACCTGGCAACCTTCTCATTCCGGAAAGACGGCTCGATGAACTTCGCTCCCGACAAAAGGTGGGGCTTTTTCCCGGCAGGTTCATTGGGATGGGTCGTGTCCAAAGAGCCCTTCTTCCCGGTGTCTTCCGGCATCGATCAGCTGAAACTCCGCGTATCAGCCGGGCTCACCGGAAACGATGCCATAGGCTGGCTGAACGGCAGCCCGGTACTGACCAGCTGGCTCTGGCAGGAATCCTACAAGCAGGGTACTTCCGCTTACTTTGGCACGGAACCCAAAACCGCAACAGGTATTACCTACGGGTCGGTGGTGAACACGAATCTCACCTGGGAGAAAGCATTGACCTATAATGCAGCAGCCGACGTCTCCTTCCTGAAAAACTGGACGGCAACGATAGAATACTGGAAACGAAAGTCCTACGACATTCTCGGCCCGAGAACCCTCTCCATTCCACCAACATTCAGCCTTAACCTGCCGGCAGAAAACTACGGGGTGATCAAAGCACAGGGATTCGACCTGAACGTAGGTTATGAAAACAAAAAGGACAAGGCATTCAGCTACTACGGCGCCCTTAATGCCTCGTACGGATGGAACAAGATTGTCACACAGGACTACGCGCAAAATGCGCTGGCGATTGATGTACCAACCGGCAGATCCATGACCGTCATCAGAGGATACCAGTTCGACCGCATTATTCGTACGCAGGCCGACCTCGACAAATTCAACGGCGAACATCCGAAATATACCTATAACGGCATTGCTCCCGAACTCGGCATGATGACTTACAAGGACCTGAGCGGCCCGCAAGGCAATCCGGACGGAATCATTGATACCTACGACCGGGTGGTGATCAAGGCCAGCAATTTCCCCATCGTGTACGGACTTAACCTTGGCGGCACGTGGAAAGGTTTCAGTGTGGACCTGATGTTTAATGGCAGTTTGAAACAGCAGAAGTCGTTCCGGGACCTGGCAGGCGGGGTGGAATGGAACCGGATGTATTCGGCGTGGTACGATGATAGCTGGACGCCCGAGAACCCCAACGCGACGTTGCCTAAACGGGTCTCGGCCAACCAGTCCAACACTTATGGCGCAGAATCGAACTACTGGTACAGAAACGCAGGTTTTATGCGCCTGAAATACCTCACAGTGGGCTATACGATCCCTAAACATCTGTACAACAAGGCACTGGAAAGCGTGAAGCTCTATTTTTCAGGAACCAACCTGTTTAACCTGACCGGCTTCTCGTACTACGATCCCGAAATCGGCGACGGCACGGCATATCCTGTCATGCGGAACTTCAACTTCGGTGTCAATGTCACATTCTGATCTATTTTAAAGGGTTTAATCATGCGAAAATATTTCAAAAACCTTCCGTTCTCATTGCTCTTCGCGGCCGTTATGATGGCACCGCAGGCCTGTGAGCCCAACCTCGACTACGAGAATACGAACGCTATCAACCCGGACAACGTCTGGAATGATGAAAAGCTGATTACCGCGTTTCTCACGGATATTCATGGCAATATGATCCCGTCCTGGCCCATTAGCGGCAATAACAGCGATGAAGGCATGAATGCCCCCGGCTCAATGGGTACTTACCTCCGGGGGATCATCAGCGTGGCTTCCGACGGCCAGAACCTGGTGTATACCAATATCGACAAAATCAACTTTTTCCTCGCGCGTATCGCGGACGTGCCGCCTGCGACACTTTCCGAAGAGAAGAAGAAGCAAATGATCGGCCAGGCGCTTTTCTGGCGGGCGTGGGATTATTTCGGGAAAGTGACGCTATTCGGGGGCGTGCCGCTGATACTGAAACCGCAGGATCCTGCGGACAAGGAGAGCCTTTTCGTACCGAGAAGCAAAACTTCCGAATGCGTGACGCAGATTCTCGCCGACCTCGATGCCGCCATTGCCGCATTGCCCGACCAATGGGACAATGCCAACTACGGACGGATCGATAAAGGAGCCGCATTGGCCTTTAAGGGCAAGGTGCTGCTGTGGTATGCGAGCCCGCTGTTCAACCCGTCGAACGACCCGTCGCGGTGGCAGAAAGCCTATGAAGCCAATAAAGCGGCTGTCGATTTTCTGAAAGCGCAGGGAAAAGGCCTGTTGGGGTCCTACGGACAAATCTGGAAACAAGAGCGCAATAAGGAAGTGATAATGGTCAACCAATTTTCTTACCCCGACCATCCCTTCAACCAGGCGGGCATCCGCCCCCAGCCGCTCACCCAGGGCGACGCGAACAAAAACCAGCCATTGCTGCCTTTGCTGAATGCTTATCCCAAAAAAGATGGCTCTCCTATGCAGTTCGATGCGGCCAAACTGCTGGCCGACCCGGCTTACAATGAGCAATACCTGACCGATTTTGTCACTAACCGCGACGACCGGTTCCACGCGACCATTTTCACCGGCGGCACACCCTACCCCACACCTGATCTTCCCACAGGCACCCGGTACTGGAGTGCATGGAGGAAAGCAGCAGATGCTTCGGCACCTGGTGGTTTCAAATATGTTTCGCTCGCCAGCGACCAGAAATCCGTTACAATCGGCGCCGGTGTTTCAGGGTTCTTCTGTATCAAAGGGCTTGACAATACCCTCACCAGCACGGTCATCGGCAATGCGGCGACCGACTGGGTGGAAATACGTTTCGCGGAAGTGCTGATGCATTACGGTGAAGCTGCCAACGAGCTGGGTAAGCAGGAGGAAGCCCTGCAAGTATTGAAAGATATCCGTGCGCGGGCCGGCATTACGCCGGGCGCGTCGGGCAGGTACGGCATTACGGCTACCACGCAGGCGGGTCTCCGCGAAGCCTATCTGACGGAGCGGTTCGTGGAGTTTGCATTTGAGAACAAGAGGTGGGGCGATTTGCGGCGGTGGAAGCGATTTGATGTGGTGAATAAAACCGGTTTCCGTCAGGGTATTTACTTTGTGTTGAAGGACGGCGCAAAAATTGACTGGACCGACGATATTTCCGACGCGGCCGTCCGAAAGAAATTCACGGCGGTGTTCATCGAAAACCTCGACGGCGACCCGCAATACAAGTTCAATCTTGATACAAACCATTGGTTTTACCCGATCAGCCAGGCAAACCTCGAAGCCAGCTCCGCATTGAAGCAAAATGTGGAATGGGGCGGTACATTTAATCCACTGGAATAAAAACAAAGTAGGTCCTAAGGGCGATGATGCTTACTCTGAAAGAATAGGCATCATCGCTTTTTTATAAAGGTTACCTTTCAGGAAGCGTGTTTATTAATCATTACCCAGCTATGCGATTTCAGATTTTCAAAACAGTTGTTCTAACCCTCATTGCCGTTTTTCTGGTCTCTTCTGCCCATGCCCAGCATGATTTCAGTACCAGTTACTTCAAAATCCATATTGACAATAAAGGATGGATTACGAGCATGAAAAACGTCACGGGGAAAGCTAGTCAGCGCGAGTTCAGCCCTGCCGACAAACCGTCGCCGTTGTTATCTCTGTTTAACAGCAAAAAGAACGAGTACTACCAGCCTACAAAAGCCATTTTTAACAAAACCAAGCAGGCATATACATTGCATTATGCCAATGGTTCCGTAGCTACGGTTTCGCTGGTCCCTCACAAAAAATACTTCAAGTTAACGCTGCAATCGCTCACTCCGCGCAATGGCATCGATAATGTGCAATGGGGCGCCTATCATACCAATATCACCAATCTCTTCGGAGAAATCATCGGGGTGGCGCGCGATACGAGCGAGGCCGTCAACTACGCCATCGGAATGCTGGCGCTCAATGATAACACCCTCGGCGGCACTTCCGAAACCGTGGCCGATGCGGCGCCGTTCCAGTACATCATCCACAGTCCGGACAAAAAACGTTTCCCGCTTCCTGCCCACCTGCACGAGGGCCAGGTGTTGCCCATCGGCGGAGACGGTATCAGCGATGTGGCTTTCTATGCGCACAAGGAGCCTTATTACCGGATCTTGTACGGCAACGCCGCGCAGATCGACCGACAAGGTAGAATATCTATTGCCTACAATTCGAGAGACAGGGCGCCCAAGCGGACCGTATTCTTCTCCCTGATCCCGAATATGCAGGCCAACATCCCGAACCACCTGGACATACAGCCGCTGCCGGGCGTCGACTATGTTGGCTCCTCGGTGGCATTCTGGGGGAGTCCGGACAGCACCGCGCTGCTGGATGTAGTGCAAAATATCGTATTGTCCGAAGGCTTGCCCTACCCCACTTTCAATGGCAAATGGGTCAAGGATCCTTCGGCCTACACGCCTGACGTGCTCACAAGCGGCAGTCGGTACGACAGCATCGTGTCTTACACGCATCAACTGGGTTTCAAGGCCATCAGCCTCTACGACCAGGGTTTTATCCGCCCCGATCGTGGTAATGGAGGATATATCGACGGGAAGAATTTCGAGAAAAAGCCTTTGAAGATGGCGGGCGGAAACAAATCCCACAAGGAACTGTCCGAAATCGCTGCCCGGCTGGGCATCATCATCGGCCGCACGCCCATTACCACCGCCCTCGCGCCCGGTACACAGGATGCCAGCCCATTTCCGAGCGACAGCCTTTGCTATCAACAGAAACGCATTCTGACAAAAAGCATCGGAGCCTCCGACACACTGATATTCGTCAATGATCCGCAATACCTCGATGAGATAGCCAGCTGGGAGGGCCATTGCAAGAACCTGAACATGATCAAGATCGGTAAGGAGCTCATTCATTACCTGGGCATTTCCAAAGAGGCGCCCTACCGGCTGCTGAACGTGAAACGCGGCTACTGGAATACCGCAACCGCCAGCCACGCAGCCGGCGACACCATTTACAAACTGCAAGTGACGATCAACTATGGTTACGATGGACTGATCCCGAATATTCAATTGCAGGACCAGATCGCCGAGTACTACGCGACCCTTTGCAAGGTCAACGGCCTGGCCTACTACGATTTCGACGGTCAGGAATTTTTGTTCAACAACGGGCATGGTTACTACTCCGTCAAACGCTTTTTTCACCATATGTTCGACAAAGCCAAAGCGCTGGGTGTGCCGTACATCCGCTTCACGGGATCAACGCTTTCGGAAGGCTCGTGGCATTATCAGAGCATCTGGAATGTGGGTGGAGGCAAAAACCTTTACGATGTGGAGACACGGGAATGGGGCAGCAGCACCAGTCAGGGCAAGGACCTGCGTGACGTTACCTACGCCAACTTCTTCCCATCCGGAATGGGCGGCAACTTCCCGATCAAGGCTGGCTCCACGGTGGCACAGTATGAGCATATTCAGGCTATCTCAGTGGGCATTGGCTCTACTTACAGCCTACAAATCAACCAGAAGGATGTGGAGGCCTGCACGGAGAAGTATGCTATTTTCAAGGCCATCAGAACCTGGGAAAACGCACGGGCTGCCAATGCATTTCCAAGATGGGTTAAAAAGCAGCTCGCCGACCCGGCAAACCAGTTCCATCTGGAAGAACTTGACAAAGACACCTGGAAGCTTCACAAAACCGACCTTGACGGCAGAAACAGCAAGCCGTTTTGTGTACTCAAAAGACAGGCCCGCTAACCAATCAGGCCCGTGGCAAAAGCTGCGGGCCTTTTTATTATAAAAGCCCGCAAATCAAAGATCTGCGGGCTTATGCATCACCGATTAACCTAATGGACTAAATAGCATGAACTATGCCATAACAGCCTTTAATTTACGATTACTTCGTCGACAAACAGCCAACCTTTATTGCCTTTGCCAGAATGCCAGGCCGGTATTTTCGCAAGCGGTTTCGCGACCAGTTTGATGCAGCTCAGCTGCTGGGGTTCGAACCCGGCTTCATACACAATATTCTCCGTGCCGGGAATGTCTTTGGCTGGTACTCCCGGGGTGATCACTTTCAATAATTTCAAGGTTTTCGGATCGGCACCGCCCCACACTTCGATCCTCGTAGGCTCAAAAATAAAGCTTCCGAAGCTCCGCAATGTACTCACTGTCACAACACTGGCTTTCACTGGCTTTTTGAAGAACAGATAGCTCTGGAAATCATTCTCGACATACCCCAGCCAGGTGCCGCTCACCCGCTCGGTGTCGCCGACCTTGCCGTCGGAGATCGAAGCGGCGCCTTTGGCATGATACCGCTGGTCGACCGGCGTGATCAGCTGTGCGCTATCGACGTGGAAGCCTTCTTTGAAAAACAGCTTGCTCACCTGTGTACTGCCGTACCATCCTTTCCTGAATGCCCTTGCTTTGAGCTTCAAGTTTCCGTTGATCGCGATCGGCTTGTCGTAAACAGGCGAACTGGCACTGTCGGGCTCGGAGCCATCCAGCGTATAACGGATGACGGTACCGGCAATCTGGTGCTTCATCGCGACCGTTTCCCCCTTGCCTATCAGCTGCTTTTCGTTGATAATTACCGGCGGGTTGAGCGCCATTACCAGGGTATCGCTGCGGAAACCGGTTTCAAATGCGATTTTCTGGCCCTTTTTCAAAGTTTCCAGCTCTTGGGGACCAATGCCTGTACTCCACAGATAAACCCTGCGAAGCGCTGGGAAACCTTCGAGCGATTTGACGTGCGCCATAGTAATGCCCGTACCACTCAGCGAAAGTTCCCGCAGATTGGTCAGCTTTTTCAGCTCGGTCAGGTTGCCGCCGGTAATATCCGTAAAGTTCAGTATCAGCCTGCGCAGCTCGGGAAATTTGGCCAGTACTTTGAGATCCTCGTCCTTCACAGGCATTTTGCTCAAATCCATTGAAACGATCTGGTCTTTCAATGGCAGCAGGCCTTCGATGTCCTGGCTCTTGAAATTAGCCCTGTTGTAAAAATTCACGAACAATGCCGGAGATCCTGCGGACAATGGCTTGATGAGCCGGTAATTGGTATTGAGCTCCTTCACCTCGTCGGCGGATGCCGCACTGAACGTGTATTGTTCTTCGGTACGGTCTCCGCCCAACACATTCTGCGCGTAGGAATAAATTGGGTTCTGGGGCGGCAGCGAGCTCACCAGCTGATCGAAGCGCGAACCGCTTTTGACCCAGGCCGCAAGCAGTACCACTTCCTCTTCCGTCAACTGCACTTTACCGCGCGGCGGCATATGCTTTTTATCATCCAGCGGCAAATGCAAGCGGGTGATCAGCAAGCCCAGGTCCGCCTTGGTAGTATCCCAAAGTACCCCTCCTTTTCCACCTTTTTTAAGCAGGGCTTCCGTCTGCATTTGCAATCCCCCTTTCGATTTCTCTTCATTGTGGCAGGAAAGGCATTTCTGCTCGATCACCGGTTTCACCAGATGCTCGTACACTTTGGCCTCCTCGAAAGCCACGTGCTGAGCCGGTTCGGCCGACGGCCCGAGTGGGGAAATCAGGAAATCCTCCCCGTGGGTAAGGTTTCCGCCCAGGTGCCCGCCCACGAAAAGCAGTATCAGGAATGCCCCGGCAACCACTTTTGCACCGATTGTCCACGGCAACAGGGATTTCCTTGCTCCATACCAGATAACCGCCGCAATTGAAATGGCGATACCCAGCCATTTATGCCAAAGCAGTGTATCCGATTCATAACCTTCCTCGTGCGACAGCACAAAGCCGGAAAATGCAGCCACCGCAGCAGTAACTGTACCGATGACCAGCAGGCTGTCGGCCAGCCCCTCATTCCACGCAGGGGAATCCGGCTTCCGCACAATCATCACCCAGAGGCTGTAAAGGATTAACACAACCAACGGAAAGTGCAGCACGAGCGGGTGCATTCTTCCCAAAGCCTGCATCCATTGCGGGACGGCAAACCGGCTTTCGAAGAACAACAGAAAAACGAGCAATCCATTCAGAAAAAAGGCAATGTTGTAGACGTACCCTTTCCAATCCGACAAAATTCTACTCACTGTATTAGAGGTTTGTACTTTACGCAATAATTCCCTTCACCAACTTACCGGCCACATCCGTAAGACGATAGCGGCGGCCCTGATGCTTGTACACCAGCTTTTCATGATCCAGTCCCAGTTGGTTGAGAATGGTTGCATGAAAATCGTGGACGTGGACAGGGTCCTTCACAATATTATATCCAAACTCGTCGGTCTCGCCATACACAATACCCGGCTTGATACCTCCGCCAGCCATCCACACTGTGAATGCTCTCGGGTGGTGATCACGGCCGTAGTTGTCCTTGGTAAGCGTGCCCTGGCAGTAGTTGGTCCGCCCGAACTCCCCGCCCCATATTACGAGCGTTTCGTCCAGCAATCCGCGTTGTTTGAGGTCGGTGACCAATGCAGCCGACGCCTGATCGACATCCATACACTGCCCTTTGATTTCCGTCGGCAGTCCGCCGTGGCTGTCCCATCCCTGGTGGTAAAGCTGCACAAACCGCACGCCCTGTTCGGAAAGTTTCCGCGCCAGAAGGCAGTTCGCAGCATAAGTACCGGGCACAAGGCATTCCGGGCCATACATTTTCACAATCGATTCCGGCTCCTTGCTCATATCGGTGATTTCCGGCACGGCTGTCTGCATACGGAACGCCATTTCATACTGCTGTACTTTGGCCGTGATTTCCGGGTCGCCGAAGTCGTTGAATGTACCCTGGTTCAGCTCGGCGAGGTTATCGAGCATTTTGCGGCGCTGGGTACGGTCCATCCCATCGGGATCATTGAGATACAACACCGGATTCTCACCGCTGCTGAACTGCACGCCCTGGTGTACCGAATCCAGGAAGCCATTGGTCCAGAGTTTGGAATAAACACCCTGCCCATTACCTTTCCCGCGTGAAAGCAGTACGCAGAAACCCGGCAAATTCTGGTTTTCACTGCCCAATCCGTAGCTCAGCCACGCGCCGAAACTTGGCCTGTTCCCTACCTGCGCGCCCGTCTGGAAGAAAGTCAGCGCCGGGTCGTGGTTGATAGCTTCGGTATTGAGGGTTTTGATAATACAAAGATCGTCGGCAATGCCGGCCATGTGCGGCAGCAGCTCGCTCATCCAGGCACCGCTCTTTCCGTGCTGTTTGAAATTGAAAATCGAGCCCGCCAGAGGAAACTTGGCCTGGTTGGCGGTCATACCCGTCAGGCGTTGCCCACCCCGTATCGACTCCGGCAGGTCCTGCCCGTGCATTTTATTGAGCATCGGCTTGTAGTCGAACAGGTCGAGCTGCGAGGGGGCACCATTTTGGAACAAATAGATTACCCGCTTGGCTTTCGGAGCGAAATGCGGCAGGCCGGCCATCAGCTCGTTCACGTCGGGTTCACCGCCGCCGCCTTTGAAGAGATCCGGTATCAGCAGCGACCCCAGGGCCGCGCTGCCGAGCCCGAGGCTTAGTTTAGATAAAAAATGCCTGCGTGTGGTGTTGACTCCGTAGTCGAATATTGGCTTTTCCATGTTTTTTATTGCTTTAAGCTATAAGCCCTAGGCCGTAAGCTTCTTGTTTTGATGTTTTGCTCTTTGTAGCCTTAGGCTGTAGGCAATAGGCTATAAGCAATAGGCTGTAGGCAATAGGCTGTAGGCTGTAAGTGATATGCCTCAAATTAAGCTTATAGCCTAAAGCTTAGAGCTTATAGCTTACCGCTCCCTTCAACTCTTCGTAATCGTCTCCTCCATATTGTACAGCGTGTTGATCACGCGCATCAATGCTGCTGCACGTACCTTGTCGGCTTTTGCCTCGTGCGGGAATTCGCCTACATTCAAAACTTTGGCGGCATTGTCTTTTTGTTTCGAGAACATGGAAGCTTCTTCACTGTAATATTTTTTGAGCAATTCCACCTCCTTGTCGGTCGGCTGGCGGCAAACGATCGCCTGGAACGACGAACGGATATTGCCCTCGATGTCGGTCGACTTCGCGACCAGGCGCTCGGCCATTACACGTGAGGCTTCGAGCACGGTCGGGTCGTTCAGCATCACCAGCGCTTGTAGCGGTGTATTGGTTTTGGAACGTTTCACCTCGCAGTGATCGCGGTTGCTGGCATCGAAAATGATCATCGACGGCGGCGGCACGGTGAGCTTGATGAACGTGTACATTCCTCTGCGGTACAATGCATCTCCTTTGTCCTGCTGGTAGGTGCGCAGGGTACCGCGTCCCGAGGTAGCTGCTTCCCACAAGCCTTTCGGTTGGTAAGGTTTTACGCTTGGGCCTCCTATTTTAGGATTCAGCAAACCGCTGGTCGACAGCACCATATCGCGTACGAGCTCCGCAGGCAGGCGGTAGCGCGGGCCGCGCGCGAGGTAGATATTTTCCGGATCGGCTTTCAGCTTTTCGTCGGTAACCCTGGCAGATTGCCGGTAGGTTGCCGAGGTCACGATCTGCTTGACGAGCCGTTTAATGTCCCAACCGTGGTTCATGAAGTCGACGGCAAGCCAGTCGAGCAATGCGGGATTGGTAGGTAAGTCGCCCTGCATGCCAAAATCTCCCGTACTCTTCACGATTCCTCTTCCGAAAAATTCCTGCCATATCTGGTTGATGAAAACCCGGGCCGTGAGCGGGTTGCTCTTGCTGGTTGTCCATTTAGCCAGTCCCAACCGGTTTTGCGGTAGTTTGAGGGTATCGAAACGCATAACTGCTGGTAATGCCGAGGCGGTAACCACCCTACCCGGCGCGTCATACGAACCACGGTTGAGAATGTGCGTCGGGCGCAGCGTATCCAGGTCGCCCAGCACCGATACCATCAAACGGCTCGTATCCGGCCTGTTAATGAACGACAGCAATGTCTTCGCCTCCTCATCAGAAATGGTCATGATCGGGTTCTTGGCCGGTTTCGTCTGCGAAATATCCCCTTCAAAACCAACCTCTTTGGAGTTGTTAAAAAATGCGAACATCCGGTAGTAATCCTCCTGTGAAATAGGGTCATACTTGTGGTCGTGGCATTGCGCGCATTCGACGGTGAGCCCCAGCACCCCGGTACTGAAAGTTTTCGTTTTGTCGATATTGTACTCGATCCGGTATTCTTCCGGGATCACGCCGCCCTCTTCGGTGTATTTATGGTTTCTGAAAAATGCGGTGGCCAGTATCTGCTCCTTGTTGGCATTGGGCAGCATATCGCCCGCGATCTGCCACATCAGAAACTGGTCGTATTTCATATTCTTGTTGAATGCGTTGATCAGCCAGTCGCGCCACGGCCATTGGGTCCGCACCTCGTCGTCCTGATAACCGTACGAATCGGCATAACGCGCTACGTCCAGCCAGTGAACGGCCATTTTCTCGCCATAGGTTTTCTGCGCCAGTAGCTGGTCCACTACTTTTTCGTAAGCCTTATCGCTTTTGTCGGCTTCGAACTGCTTTTGCATTTCCACCGTCGGCGGCAGGCCTGTCAGATCCAATGCCACCCTTTTCAACAAATAGCTTTTAGCCGCTTCGTCGTTCGGTGCCAATCCGGCACCCTCCATTTTCCGCAGCACGAAATTGTCTATTTCGTTTTTGGGCCAGTCTTCTTTCGAAACTTCGGGCACTGCCGGCAATACCGGTGTGGTGAATGCCCAATGCCGTTCGTATTTGGCACCCTCTTCGATCCATTTTTTCACCAGCCCTATTTCATTTTCATTCAGCAACCCCAGATGCGACTCAGGCGTCGGCATTTGATACGACGGGTCGGGCGACGTAATTCTCCGGTATACTTCCGACTGCTCCGGCTTGCCCGGAAAAATCGCTACGCCTTTTCCATCTTTGAGCTTGGCATAGGCACTTTCGGCAATGTCAAGCCGGAGACCAGCCTCCCGCTTTTTGGCATCGGGGCCATGGCAAGCGAAACATTTATCGGACAAAATGGGCCGGATATCAAAATTGTAACTTACAGCTTCACCACCCGACTGAGACTGTAACACGCCGTTCTTTTTGAAACAGGAAACCGCCAGAAAAGCAACGGCGCCGGATAGTACCCCCAGATACAAGAACTTCTTTTTCATTTGCAATTTTTTACACAATCAACTAATCTTTACTTCGCCTTTCACAGTCTCCGAACTCAGGAACTGCTCTATTTCTTCCAGCCGCTTTCCTTTCGTTTCAAACAGGTTCCGCTTCGCGTACACGTACGAGCAGACGCAGAAGAAGGAGAAAACGAAAAATGTATTAGCCACTCCCAATCCGTCGCGCATGAGCGGGAAAAGCAGATTTACGATCCAGTCGGATACCCACATCGTCATGATGCAGATAGACAATGCAGTTCCCCTGATATGGTTTGGAAATACTTCCGTGGCAATGACAAACTTCAACGGCCCGAGCGAGAAGGCGAAAAAAAGCAGGAACAGCATGATACATACCAGCATACCCCAGCCATTAATGCCATAGGCAAAGCACAGGCCGGTTAATGCAAGCGATACCGCCGCCCCGGCGGAACCCACCAGATACAACGATCTCCGTCCCAGCGTATCGACCTTCCAGATGGCTATTAAAGTGAATACCATGCTGGCCAGGCCGAGCATTACCTGGTACAGCAGCACGTCGCCGATCACGATACCGGCGGACCGGAGGATCGTCGGGCCGTAGAATACCACGCCGTTGATTCCGCTGAACTGCGAAAGGGCGGTGAGAACCATGGTCATCGCCAGCAAGCCCCGCAAGGGATATTGCATTAACTCTTTGATGCCCCCCTCTCTTTGTGTGAAGGCTTCCTTTATTGCCCCAAATTCCGTACGGGCCTCATCCTCTCCATTTATTTTCACCAGGATTCCGAGTGCTTCTTCGTTTCTGCCGTGCTTGGCGAGCCAACGCGGGCTTTCCGGCACCGTCACGAGCAACACACAAAACACCGCCGCCGGGATCACGCTCACAAAAAACATCCCACGCCACACCTCTTCCACAAACAGCCAATGCAAAACGCCGCTTCCCGTCCCCGCATGTACGAGCGAGTACTTGTGCAGGAACAAGTTACTGATGTAGGCTGCCAGCACGCCTATCGTGATCGCCAGTTGGTAGAATGTAACGAGCCCGCCGCGTTTCGGCGCGGGTGCTATTTCTGAAATATAGAGCGGCGACACATTGGAGGCCACACCTACACCTGCCCCAGCCAGAATACGAAATATTACGAGAATCGTATAAGTATTTGAAAATGAAAAACCTATGGCACTTACCAAAAAGAACAGGGCCGCTACAAACAGGACTTTTTTCCTGCCTATTTTATCAGCCAGATAACCCGAGAATGCAACCCCTATAATGCAGCCCAGCAAAGCAAACGAAACAAACAACCCCTCTTCCGCGGCCGACAAGCCATATTGTGCTCTGACCGGCTCGATGATCCCGCTCACCACGGCCATATCGAACCCAAACAGAAAGCCTCCCAACGCCGCGATGAGCGTAATGAGAAAGGTAAAGTGTTTTACTTGTTGTGTTTGCAAGATGTTCTTTGATTAAGGGCTTTCTTCAATGGCAGCTTCCGGTCAGCAGACGGGTTTCATTTCAAGGTCGGAATCGAGGTTCACCAGCTTTCCCTCCCAACCGCACAAAGCAGCGCCGGTGCCGTAAACAATGCACAAATCCGCGGAAGTATCCGGGCGCAGTACCCTCATTTTCTGATCATCCAAGGAATGAAATCCGTTTCCAAAACGCCTTTCATCGGCGGCAGGAGTTTTAAGACAGGCATCTATATCGTACCAAAACACATTCCGGCCGGCTGCTGTCAGGGCTGCGTGCAACTTCTGCCGGACGACCTCCCACGAACGTACTTCAAAACCATCGATCGCCGCTGTTTTTTCATGCCGCAGCCGTTCAACCAAAAGGTCGGTGTCATATGCAGGGGCCGGAGCCTCAGCAGCATTATCGGAGGCCTCTCCTTCCCGGTTAGCCAGACAGGCGGCGCCGGTTAGGATACATGCTTCGGTATCGTCACAAAAAACCACACGTACCTTACTATCAAGTGGCTTCAACTCATTTTTTAATGCATTGAGAAACAAATGGTCTGCTTTTGCGATGTTCCCGCCAATCACAAGCTCATCGCACCCGAACTTTTTCAGCCATGGAAGCAGAAATCCGCCCAGGTTGGCACCAAACTCATGGAATATGCTTTTCGAAACTTCGGAATCCATTTCGGCCAGTTCACGAACATCCCTGATCACCTGCGCGGTGGCCTGCTTGTAGGCATGATGAAACCAGCGCGTTGAAAAATAATCGTCGGCAATGGATTTCCCGAAAGGCTCATTGTAGAATGCACCCGAGCCAGGCAATGCAGGATGGTGTGTCACCAGCGCGCCATTCTCCATGAACGACGATCCGAAACCTGATCCGAGTGTGAGCAAAACGGTACGTTTACTTTCCAGCCCGTTTCGCATATAGGCGCCGACGGCAAAACAATGCGCATCATTGAAAAACCGGATTGAGGTATCGGGCATGCCGGCAGCATCTTTGAGCGCCTGCCCGAGGTGAAGCCCGAACATGCGCTCGAATTTCCCGCCTACGTGAAGGACTGTACAAATCCCTTTGGAATAATTAAATGGCCCTGGAAATGCGATCCCGATTCCGGCAACCGGTTCCCTTTCCGCGAGCGCCTCTCTGATACAATCACCAATCGCAGCTACAATTTCAGAGGCAGCCCCGAAACTATCTATTTCCTTCCTCACCAACGCAAGCGACGGCGCTGTGGCGAAAGACATATCCACGACACTCGCCGTCACATGACTTCCTCCGACATCCAACCCCATACTTACATTTGGCGCATTCATAAGGGACTTTGTAATATATGTTCAAATATACAAACATATCACTAACAGTCAAAAAAATTGCATTAAATCAACATATAAAAACGAC
>DATMSL010000710.1:0-12285 GCA_035565435.1 Dyadobacter sp.
GCTAACTTCTAACCTGAATGCCTGTCCTTAATACGCCACCGTCTTCGTAGAAATCCCGATCCGGTTCAGGAAATTGATGTGGCTGATACAGATCATCAAATCACCAATTTCGCTGGTTGTGAAATGCGTTTTCACGGTTTCATAGGTTGCATCGGCTACGCCGTCGATGGAAATCTGCGTGATTTCCTCTGTCAGTTGAAGGGCCGCTCTTTCGCTTTCCGTGAATAGCGGGCTTTCCTTCCAAGCCGAGAGCGCGAATATCCGTCGCGCCGATTCGCCGATTTGCAGGGCTTCTGTGGTGTGGTGATCGATACAGTAGGCACATTTGTTGATCTGCGAAGCGCGGATCTTGATCAGCTCGATCAACGTGCGGGGAATGGATGAAGCATAGATTCTTTTTTCAATGGCCGCCATGTGGGTCCAATAGGAAGGCTCCTCTTTCCAGACGTCCAGCCGATGTTTAACAACTTTTGACATGATTGACATAATTTTGTTTTGGTATGACAAAATTCGCCAGTCATGCAGAGGATCTTCTTAAACCAGTTTAAGAAACAAATTTCTTGCGGATTTCACTTAGATATTCAGGGGTAAAGCCCAGAAACGAGGCCAGCAGGTACTGCGGCACCCGCTGCATAAAAGCCGGATAGTTCTTGCTGAAATCCTGATAGAGGTCCTCCTTCGACAGTTCGTACGTCTTCCGTATTCGCATTTGCGACGCAGCGTAGGCCCGCTGGAACATCAGGTGGAAGTACTCGTTCAATTCGGGAAGGGCCGATAACATTTCGTGCTGTTTGGCGGCAGAAATGACGAATGCTTCGGTCACCTCGACAGCGCGGATGGAAAATTGCGCAATACCGCCCTGCTGAAAGGCCATGAAATCGCTCGTCCACCAGTTTTCCAATGCGAAATCGATGGTTTGCTCCACGCCATTCCGGCGCAGGTAAAACAAATGCACGCATCCTTTTGCGATAAAGAACTTCTCATGGCACCGCTGGCCTTCTTGCAGCAACAATTCCCTCTTTTTATAAGTCCGTACTTCGAAAAAATCAACTATCGGGGCCAGTTTCTCAGGCCTTATGGAAGTGTGTCCGGTAATATGGGTAATCAGTTGGTGCATCAATACGCGTCCGTTTAGTATCGGGATAAAATTACACCATTACACGGCCCATTCACTCACTTTTAACAAAGCAGGAAACGTTTTCTCCGGGCTTTGGCGTTCGTTCTGGAATGAAAATAGTAAATTCGCAACTGTCCGCCCTGACAAATCCCGGGCTTTAAGACTAAACTTCCTTAAAAATGAAATTTGCAATCCACGCGTTCGTCGCCGGCGCATCCCTGGCCCTTGCGCCATCCCTTTCGATCGCCCAGCAAGCTGCTACTGGTGCACCCGTCGAAACCAAGAAACCCAATTCGGAATACAAGTCTGCATTTGCAGGCCAAACCCGCATCGGATCGGTCGTAACCAAGACTCCGTATGAAGGAAAAGTACTGACTTCTTCCCTGGAAAGACCATGGGGGATCGCAGTATTGCCCGACGGCAGGTTCCTGGTGACGGAAAAAGGCGGGACCATGCGCATTGTGTCTGCTACCGGTGAAGTTGGAAAGCCCATCGACGGCGTCCCCAAAGTGAATAGCGACGGCCAGGGCGGCTTGCTCGGAATTACCCTCGACCCCACATTTGCACAAAACAGAATGGTATACTGGGCATTTTCAGAACCGCTTGCAGACGGCAATCTGACGGCCGTGGCCAAAGGCAAGCTGTCTGCAGATGGTACAAAGCTGGAAAATGTAAAAGTTATTTACCAGGCAACACCTGCCTATAAAGGTACGCTGCACTATGGCGGCCGTGTGAAATTTGCGAAAGACGGAAACCTGTTCGTATCCACCGGCGAGCGTTCCGACCTCGTTACCCGCCCGCAAGCGCAGGACCTCAACTCCGGCCTGGGCAAGGTAATACGCATTACCACCGATGGGAAACCTGCCAAAGGAAACCCGTTTATTGGTAAGGAAGGCGCACGTCCTGAATTGTATTCTTACGGTCACCGCAACGTCCAGGGACTCGCGATCAACCCGGTTACCGGAGATTTGTGGGAAACCGAGTTCGGTCCGAGAGGGGGTGACGAGATCAACCGCGTACTGCCGGGCAAAAACTATGGCTGGCCAACGATCACCTACGGTATCGAATACAGCGGCAAGCAAATCGGCGATGTAATCCAGCAAAAAGAGGGCATGGAACAACCGGTGTATTACTATGACCCTGTTATTTCTCCAAGCGGTATCACTTTCTACGACGGTAAGCAAATCCCTGAATGGAAAAACAACCTGTTCATTTCATCGCTCAGCGGCATGCACGTTTGCCGTATTGTGATTAAAGACAACAAAGTAGTAGGCGAAGAAAGGCTTCTTTCCGGCGAAAACCAACGTTTCCGCGACATCACGGAAGGTCATGACGGAGCACTTTACGCCGTTACCGACCAGGGAAGGTTGTATAAAATAGGCAAGAAATAGATTCGCGGAGCATTCTCCCGAAAACTGCGAACCCCGTAAACTGTCTGATCGATGGCTTACGGGGTTTTCTTTGTTTCTATGGACACGATAGCTTGCCCCTGCGCACCGAGGTAGTACTCAAGCAGGTCCGGATAAATTTTAATGCCATTGTCCGAATTAGTAAAAATAACCAACGCTCTTTGGGATTTGGGCAGCACCACGGCCAGGGTATGGACTCCCGGATCATGCCCTCCGTGTGACAATGCGCACTCGTCCTTCCCTACCGGGTCATATACCACCCAACCGAGTCCCATATACGAATCAGCTTTACGCACGGCCTGGTGGCTGGCCATTTCCCCGAATAACGCTTTGTTCAAACCGGCCCCGTTTAAAACCCAGGCAATGAACTTGCAGTAATCGGTAATGGTGGTTTTAAGTAAATCCGCCGAATTGGGCTCCGTGTTTCTGACCACTTCCAGTTGCTTTTCGTCCGAATCGAAGGGATAAGCGAAACGACGTTCATCGGCTCCATTCCAGGTAAACCGCGTGTCGGCCATACCGAGCGGTTTAAAAATGATCGAATCGGCCAGTTGATCCAGCGAACGGCGAAATTTACGCTCCAAAGCGTGCCTCAGGTATTCAAACCCTTCGCCGGAATATTGGTATCGGGTCCCCGGGTCGAATTGGAAGGCAAGCTTTCCGTCCGGCAGCTCCGACCGCCAGTTCGGGAATCCGGTCCGGTGAGTCAGGATATCCCGCGTGGTAAGCTGCCCGCTTCTGGGATCGTCTTTTACGTCAGAATCGGTAAAGTAATGCGCCAAAGGTTCATCCAACTTCCACTTTCCGGCATTCACCAGATTCAGCGTTACCATCGCGGTGATCGTTTTCGTGATCGATGCTACATTGAAAACCGCATCGGCCGGCGCAGGAATGCCCGTCCTTAGCTCTCCGAATACATGGATGCGTTTGACCTCTCCATTCTCGAGATAACCGAAAGCCAGTGCCGGAATCCGCTTTTCTTTCAACCATTTTAAAACCGCCAGCGAGTCGTTCATATCCGGCATGGGATTGGGTTGCTGTGCATTTGAGATAGAAATTGTCAGGGTAAACAACAGAATCATGCATTTAACAGGCTGCCTCAGAAAACCTGTTACTGCCGGGAAATGAAGTTTTGTTAAAATCTGCATCATAGTAATTTTTAGCCCCATTCATAAGAGCACAATTTCGCCTACGCGGTTACATTTATTTTTAAAAGAATGGTTTGAAAATGCCTGTACCGTATATTCACAGCTTACAAGCAGACTGATCCTATTCCATGAAGATCGTATCCTCCATTTGCATTGCACTCATTCTTTGCCAAATGGCGGTCGGCCATTCGTGGGCACAAAAAGGTAACCCGGGCAACGAGGCAAATCCCCATACAATTCTTTGGAAAATAACCGGCGCCAATTGCCCCAGGCCCTCATATTTGTTGGGGACGTTCCACCTCTCCGACGCCGAATGGCTGCTGAAAACACCTCAGTTCGGCAAGGTCGTTGATAGTACGGAATATATTCTCAACGAGCAATTTACAACGCAACCCTTACCAGCTACACCCAAAAGGAACATATTGAAGGCGTTACCGCTACTCGACAGAACACAGTTTGAAACACTGGATTCATTCTTCATCGCACGGGTGGGCGAAGGTATCCGCAACAACCCGGATGCTGAGGCCATGACGGTGGCGGAAATGGAATCAGCAATTATGGTAACGTTGGTATCGGGAAATGACAAAGCCAACGCCGTTACAAAATTCATGGATAAAGACTTGTTTGAACTATATGTTAAGCTTGGAAGACATGGCGACCGCCTTGACCGGGTAAAAGTTACCGATTTCGACTCGTCAGAAATCGGGCATGCAAGACAGTACCTCACTCGCGCGGTCAGTTATACGATTGGCAGCGACAAGCCGGATTGGAACATCTACGGTACGCCTAGTGTAGAGGACACGCTTGCACACTACAAAACCATGAATTTTGAATATCACCTAGAAGAATATTCCGCCAGGACTGTCAGTGCCCCCTATTTTGACTTTATCCCTCTCGCGCAGCGAAACAAAGACTGGATGCCCAAAATCATATCCGCCATTTCAAGCCGCCCCACTTTAATTGCAGTCGGCCTCGCTCATTTATATTACAAAACCGGCGTGATCATGCTGTTACGAGCAGAGGGCTATCGAGTCGAACCGGTGATGTTTGACTGATGCTTAACAAAATTGAAGTAATGTATGCCGGCGCGTCAAACCGGATCATACTGAGCATTTCCATGAAGCACCTGAGCAGGATCAGGACGCGTCCCAAAAACCGGAGCGCAGGATAGTTTCCCTTCAAAAAGAATTCCAAATTGTTGCATTAAATTGCCCAAATGAAGATCCTGATCATCGAAGACGAACCCGGCCTGGCCGAGAGCATCGGCGCCTACCTCACCGCGCAGGACTACCTGTGCGAGTATGCGAGCACGTGGGCGCAGGCACGTGAGAAAGTGGAACTGTACCGATACGACTGTATCCTGCTCGACCTCATGCTGCCCGGCGGCGACGGGATGGACATTCTCGAAACGCTCAAAAAGCAGGGCCAGCAAGACGGCGTGATCATTATTTCGGCCAAGGGCGATTATGAGACCAAGATAAGGGGCCTGCACGCGGGTGCCGACGATTACCTGGCTAAACCCTTTCACTTACCTGAACTCGCCGCCCGTATTTACTCGGTGATCCGAAGACGGAGCTTTGCCAACCATAATCAGGTCGTGCAGAATGAGTTGAAAGTCGATTTACTCAGCAAAACGATCACCGTAAACGGCCAAGTAGTCGTACTCACCAAAAAAGAGCTCGATCTTTTGCTGTTCTTTATCGGAAATAAAAACCGGGTGATTGCCAAAAGCGCGTTAGCCGAGCATTTGTCGGGCGATATTGCGGACATGTTCGATAACCACGACTTCGTGTACGCGCACGTGAAGAACCTGAAAAAGAAGCTGAACGAGGCCGGTTATGGCAATTATCTCAAAACGATTTACGGAACCGGCTACAAATGGGAAGGATGAAAAAGCTGCTCGACCAAAGCCTGCGTCCTTTGGTGATCTACGCATTCACGGTGCTCGTGATCAGCATTCCGGTCTATTTCCTGATCATCGATTTGATTTGGGAGAATGAGCTGGACAAGCACCATTACGCGATCCGCGAAAAGCTTGAAAAACGCCTCACCCGCCTCAATCTGCCTGATACCGCAGTGGATAATATGATCACGGTACTCGACAAAGTACAGCCCGGCTTCTCTTTCAGCCAAACTGCCGCTCCCCGTCCCGACAGCCTTTATACTATTATCCGGTTCGACAGTTTCATGAACGACCGCGAGCAGTTCCGGTGCCTGACGACCGACATCCGCGTCAACCATAAACTGTACCGTATGCTGATCGAGACCAATATGGAGGAGATCGACGAGACCATCCTGGCCATTGGCGGTGTGACCGTCTTTTTCATTATGCTGCTGCTGGCGGGTTTTATTTATCTTAACCGTAAAACCGCCCTGCGGATCTGGCAGCCTTTTTACGATACCCTGGCAGGCCTTCGCACCTTTCGCCTGGAAACCGGCAAAGCCGTGCCGCTACCGGTATCGGATGTAACCGAATTTGCCGATCTGAATGCCAGCCTGGATACCCTGATGCAAGGCAACCTGGCCTCGTACCGCCAGCAAAAAGAATTCACCGAAAATGCTTCGCACGAATTACAGACGCCGCTGGCCATTGTCAAATCCCGCCTGGACATGCTTTTGCAGAGCCAGTCGCTGGACGCCGGGCAAATGCGTATCGTCGAGCAAGTTTACCAGGCGATCAACCGCGTTTCCCGCATCAACAAGAACCTGCTCCTGCTGGCGCGCATCGAACATGCGCAATTTGAAGAAATGGAACAGATCGAGCTCGATAAAGTGCTCATAGGCGTCGCGGAACAGTTTACCGACCGTTTCGAAAACAATGCATTGCATTACACCGAAAACGTCAGCCCCTTTACCATTGAGGCTAACCCGGTGCTGACCGAAATCCTGCTCACCAACCTGCTTGTGAATGCGGTGCGCTACACACCCGCGGGCGGGGAAGTGCAGGTACATTTGAGCGGCGACATGCTCACAATTTCGAACACTGGTGCAGGAGCGTTGCAAACAGAGAACCTTTTCAGGCGGTTCGCACAGGCGTCGGGCGAGCATGCAGGCAGCGGGCTCGGGCTCGCGATCGCACGTGAGATATGCGACCGTTATGACTGGCAGATCGGCTATGATTTCAAGCAGGGCATGCACCGTTTTTCCGTCCGGTTCTGAATTCGAAATTTCTTCCAAATCGGTTCTCATTTTTGCCATCGGATTATCAAAAACAATGTCTGAATGGCCTTCAAAAGAATCCTTACCAGCCTCTGCCTCTTTCTTACCCTCTTCCAACTCAAAGCGCAGGTAAGCAAAGTAACACTTTCCGGACAGGCGACTTCCGTCGCTAGCGGGCAGGCTCTCCCATTTGTCAATATTGTTCTCAAAACTGAAAAAGACAGCGCATTTGTAACAGGCACCATCACCAACGAGCTCGGGCGGTTCAACCTACCCGATGTGAAGAGCGGCAACTACCGGATCGAATGCGTGTCGCTGGGGTACAAGGCATTGCATCGGCCCATAACGGTCGGTACTCTCAGCCCCTTCCTCGACCTCGGGGAATTCCGGATGGCCGATGAATCCCAAAGCTTGCAGGAAGTAACCGTCACCGGTCAGCAGGCCGAAGGCGTCGACGACAAGCTCGACCGGAAGACCTTCAGCATCAGCCGCAATGTGAGCCAGAGCGGCGGGTCGGTATTGCAGGCCCTGAAAAACCTGCCGGGCGTGACCGCCGGAGATGACGGCAAGGTCCTTCTGCGCGGTAGCGACAAGGTAGCGATCCTGATGGACGGCCGCCAGACAGCGCTCACCGGCTTCGGCAGCCAGACCAGCCTCGATAATATCCCGGCCTCGGCTATCGAGCGGATCGAGATCATTAATAATCCGTCGGCCCGCTACGACGCGAACGGTAATGCGGGGATCATCAACATTATTTATAGAAAAGAAAAACAGGAAGGCTTCAACGGAAAAATAGGCATGGCCGCCGGGCTGGGCGCATTGTGGGTGCGGAAGGAAAACTTGCCCGATATCCGCCCGCAATACCGGAACACCCTCAAACTGAACCCCTCGCTGGCGCTGAATTATAAGAAAAAGAAAGTCAATGTGTTTTTCCAGGGCGATTACCTGCACACCCCAACCCTCAACAAGAACGAGTTTGTGAACCGGTACTACGACAGCGGAGATACCATCAGGCAACAAACCAAGCGGAACCGCAGCACCAACGTGGTTACCGCCAAAACCGGGGCCGACTGGACCTTCGATGAAAGCAATGCTTTGTCGGTTTCGGCGCTGTTCAGCAGCGAGAAGATCCTCGACCGCGGCGACGAACCGTTTTTCAACGCAAAACTGACCCAACGAAACCGCCTATGGCAATTCCTGGAAGACGAATTGAAAACCACCGTGACCGCCAGTGCATCCTACCAGCACAAATACGCACAACCCGGGCATTTGCTCAATATTGGCCTAAACTACACTTTCCACCGCGAAAACGAGCAGTATTTTTTTACCAACATCATGCCCGATTTCATCGGTAAAGACGCTTTCAAACTGCTTTCGGATGAAAATGTATTCGATTTCAATGCCGATTACATCCGTCCGCTGCGGTATGGAAGGCTGGAAGGCGGCTTGAAGTTGCGCAGGCGCTTCATCCCGACAAACATGCAGTTTTTTCCGGGCGTGGCGACGCCGGGCATCAACTCCCCTATCGACAGCCTGGCCGGCGGCTGGGCCCATTACAAGGAGACGATCCCGGCTGTCTATGGCAATTACGTTTTTGAAAACAGGAACTTCGAGGTGGAAGCCGGTCTGCGGGTGGAGTATATTAACCTCCGTTACGACGTCAACCCGACCCATCCTACCTACCACTCCGACGGTTACACCTATGCAAAGCCGTTCCCCAATGTGCGGTTCGCCTATAAAATCGACGACCGCAACAAGGTATCGCTGTTCTACAACCGCCGCGTCGACAGGCCCAATGAAGTAGACATCCGCATTTTCCCGAAATACGACGATGCTGAGATTATCAAAATCGGTAACCCGGCCCTCAAACCGCAGTTTACCAGCGCCTGGGAGGTTGGCTACAAAACCAGCTGGAACAATGGCTCACTGTACGCCGCTTTGTACCACAAGCAGATCAACGGAACCATTACGCGCATCGGCACCATCGTACCAGGGAGTGCTTTAATCTACAACATTTTCCAGAATGCCGGCAAAAGCTACAATGCGGGAGGAGAGCTGGTGTTACAGCAAGATCTTGCGCCCTGGTTTTCGGTGAATGTGAATGGCAATATTTATAAAAATACCGTCAATGCATTCTCGGTTGAGAACCTGTACCCTGTAAAATCCATTTACAGCGCCGCTAAACAAACGCTCACCTCCGGCAGCGCCAAAGTGAGCGCTGTGCTGAAAGGCAAGAAAACCGAGGTGCAGGTAGTGACCATTTATCAGGCACCCGACATCGTACCGCAAGGCCGCACAGGGTACCGTTTCTCGGTAGATGCCGGCGCCAAGCGGCAGTTACCCAAAGGCGAAATTTTCGTCAATGCCACCGATCTTTTCGGTACGCTGGTGATCCGCAAAACCGTGTATGGAGACGGCTTCCATTACAGCAGCCGCGATTATTACGAGACCCAACTAGTGCGGGCCGGTTACAGTTTCAAATTTTAAAATGCTTACCCTATGCGCCTCCTCATCATTTTCCTTCTCTTGTCAACATTGTCTTTTGCACAGTCATTCCCGCCAGTCGACACCCTACCGGTACGTAAGCCGCTGACTTTGCAACAGTTTTACGCGCCGGCATCACTGATCATCGGCGGCCTCATCGCCAACGGGCATTCGGAAGAATCCATTAAGAACGAACTCGCCGAAAGCAGAAACCGCCACATCCCGCGTTTCCATACCCATATCGACAATTACATGCAGTTTTCACCGCTGGTGGTTGCTTACGGCCTCGATGCATTCGGTATCAAATCCAAAACCGATATCCTCAACCGCACGGCGATCCTCGTCAAAGGTGAAGCAATGGCGCTCACGACCGCAACCGTCCTGAAATCGGCTACGCACACCCTCCGCCCGGACGGGAGCTCCTACAACTCCTTCCCGTCCGGGCATACTACGCAGGCGTTCGCAGCGGCCACGTTTCTGAATGAAGAATACAAAGACCGTTATCCGTGGATGCCCTATGCGTCGTACACCGTGGCGTCGTCCGTGGGCCTGCTGCGCGTGGCCAACAACCGGCATTACATCAGCGACGTCCTCGTAGGCGCGGGAATCGGGTATTTGTCGATGAAAGTTGCCTACTGGACGCACCGGTACAAATGGGGCAGGCCCCACGCCAAATCGCAACCGGTATATTGATAAGGCTAATTTCGCACCGATCGGAACCATTCGGGACGTTTGACTTCGTCTGTCCAGAACAGCGCGGCCTGTCCCCAGACTTGCCCGTCCGGATTTCGCAGTTGCCACACCACCCCGTCGTAAATCATAAAACTGCGTCCGTATTTATCGACCCTGGGGCCGGAATAGTTGAAAACAATGCCGTCGCGCAAAACGATTTCCAGCATTCGCTGGCGTTCGGGCCTGTCCTGCTCCGAGGCGCTCAATTTGGACGGTATGGCGAGTATTTCTTCCTCCGTGTATTTGAAAGAGGCCAGCGCATGCCCGTTGGCATATATAAAATGCGGATCGGCGTCGGTATTGTGTACGAGAATGCCATAAGGAGCTTCCTCGTGGAGCCACTGGCAAACATCGCCTGCTTCGGGAGAAGCGTAGAGGGGCTCGCCGGAGAGCTGTTGGAAATTATCGTTTATCTGTCGGATCAGCGTATCTTTCTGTGTGCGGTTCATGTATTACAAATTTTTCAGACGTGGATTTTTACCTAATACCTGGTTGGGGTCAACCGGAACTTCGACGAGCAAGGATCTCGCCGGCCCCGCCTCTATGCACCCAAATATTTCTTCGAGGTTACCGAGGTCGGAGGCGAGCCGTATGGCGTCCCAGTTGTTGGCCCGTGCAATCGCGCAATAATCGACTGCGCCAAGCCTCGAATGATAATACGCCGTTCCGACCTCAGGCAAAACCTTCCGCAGCCCCTGCTCCACGATGCCGAACGTCTCATTGTTGAGCAGAAACACCACCAATCCAAGATTGCTCACCTCACCCATCGAGCCCGAAAACAGCCGGAAACAACCGTCCCCGGTGAATAAGAACACCTTTCGGGCTGGATCCGCGAGTTTGGCACCGATGGCTACTCCGAAGGCCCCACCCATAGCAGAACCACGGTACAGCGAAAAAAAGCGGATATTGTTGTTGGGTCGCTGCGTTACGTATTGGCGGTCTTTGTAGGCGAGGCACGTATCGTCTATCCCGACAGAACCCTCGGGCCACCAGCGGTCGAGGCGTTGGTAGAGGACGGCCATATCGGCATACTCGCGATCTGCATGCGCGAAGGGCAGATCGTTCAAATCCCGGGGCGCCTTCTCCATCGGAATGTTGGCAAACGGGAATTCGGCCGCGGCATCGGCCAAAGTTTGCAGCAGCCAGTCCAACGGGGCATTCATCTGATAATAACGTCCCTCCACGACATGCTGCAAACTGTTGCCAACCAGTCCGTAAGCCTGCGGGATATTGCTGAAATGAAATGTAGCGGAAGCAGAAATCTTCTTGAAATTGACCGTGTATTCGTCAGGACACGCCCCGATCACCAGCAGCACATCATGCTCGCCCAACGAATTATACAGCGAAATGGCCCTGTCATTACCTCCGAAAGAAATATAACCGTAGCCGTAGGGATTATCGCGGCTGACGGCATTTGCACCGTTGATGCTCCATATCGTAGCGGCCTGAAGCATCTCGCTGAGTCGGGTCGTGAGCTCGGCAGCGTGCTGGTAACGTGCCATTTCCTCGCCGACTAACAGCACCACACGTTTCCCCTCCGTCTCCTTCCGGAATACCGCCAGAAATGCCTCCGTGAAATGATTCTCCCTGACACGGATATCGGGGATGACAGGAAGGAGATCCGAATCCATTTGAGAAATATTGAGCCCTTCATTGTCCAGCATCAGCACAACCGGCTTGGAGCGGTCCAGCTGTTGCTTAGCGAGCGATAGCTGTTCATGTAAACCTGCCCTGCTATCCAGTACAAAAACGGATTCAGGCAATTCGGCCCGCAGCTGCATGATCATGTTGCTGCCAAATTCCGTCGTGTCCTGCAAGGGCGAAAATCCGGCGGTACTTCCATTCGATACCGGTACTATATATACGGCGGGAATATCGTGCAATTTGGCATCACTTAATCCGCAGCATATGAGCTTGGTAGCAGCCCCGGTGGTCGCAACCGCTGCCGCAATCCTGCCGCTGCCCAGGTAATATCCCAGAGGAACAAACCCAGCGGTATATTCGCCAATGGTCAGGAAGGAAGGCGCCGCGGTATCGACCTCGTCGAGCGGGTCCAGGTGTTTGAGCAGATGGATCACCCCTCCCCCGTTTACCCCGGTATACAATCGAATGCCCCAGTTGCTTAATGTTGTAATAATGATCTGATAGCTGTCCGTATTAAACTGTTCGTCCGGTTCAATGATAAAGGACACGGATTCGCGCGCTTCAAGGCCCATGATGTTATAGTTGTTGAATA
>DATMSL010000711.1:0-4403 GCA_035565435.1 Dyadobacter sp.
CTTCCAGGACAGCGTCACCGGGGGCCAGCAGGCCGTCGAGGCCCGTTACGGACTAGCCCAAACCCACTGGGAGGCACACGCCCCGGGTAATCTCAGGCGGCTCATCACTTCGGTGGAAGCGCAGTTCAATATGGGCATAGGGGTCATTGTATTGCAAATAAGCATTGCTATCCTGTTGCTCCGCCGGGCGACCGTCATTTATGCGATGTTATTAGCGCTTGTTTTGCACCTACCGATGGTATTGTTAATGCACATGACATTCGGGCCATTCCTTTTTGCGCTTGTTACCGCCTACAGCTCCCTGCTCACATGGTCACGGCACCTGGCTTGCGATAGCCGCTTGCACAGCAGCGTGTTGGTCAAATGGCTGACGTTGCTGGATTTCAATCGACAAATAAGTCCCTGTGCGGGTGATGTAAAAGAGTCCCGATCCTCCTGGCTGCGGACCGGCCTGCATTACCTGGCACACCCGGCTATTCTATTGTCCATGACCGTCCTGACCGCCGCCTTGGTGCGCTATGGCCAATTAATTCCCCTAACCTTAGTTGTGGCTGCGGCGTACTGGCTTTACGCGTGGCCGCAGCGGAAGTACGCAAGACAAGCGCCTTCGCCTGCGGGTGTGTGAGCACACTTGTCATTTTTAGTTTGAACTTCTGTTTGAAAACATCTTGAAATATTAATTACCCTCGTAATTTTGTGATTGCTTTGACCTGAACTATATATTCAAAGCATTGGAATAGGAACAACTTTCATGAAGAAAATCCGTAATTTTTGCATTATTGCCCATATTGACCACGGGAAAAGTACCCTGGCGGACCGTCTGCTGGAATTTACCAAAACTGTATCGCAGCGCGAAATGCAGGCGCAATTGCTCGACAATATGGATCTGGAACGTGAACGCGGCATCACGATCAAGAGCCACGCGATCCAGATGAACTATGTTTATAAAGGAGAAGAATATATACTCAACCTGATCGACACGCCGGGCCACGTGGACTTTTCCTACGAGGTTTCGCGCTCGATCGCTGCCTGCGAAGGCGCATTGCTGCTCGTGGATGCCTCACAAGGTACCGAAGCGCAGACGATCTCCAACCTCTACCTGGCGATCAATCACGACCTGGTGATAATCCCCGTTTTAAACAAAATCGACCTTCCAGGTGCCATGCCTGAGGAAATCAAGGATGAAATGGTGGACCTGCTCGGCTGCGAACGTTCCGACATTATCCCTGCCAGCGGTAAAGAGGGCATCGGCATTGAGGACATTCTGAATGCGATTGTAGAACGCATCCCCGCCCCTGTCGGCGATCCGGAAGGTCCGCTGCAAGCGCTGATCTTCGACTCGGTTTTCAACTCTTACCGTGGTATCGAGGTAATCTTCCGTGTGAAAAACGGAAGCATCAAGAAGGGCGACAAAGTGAAGTTCATGGCGACCGGCAAAGAATATATTGCCGACGAAATCGGGACACTCGGTTTGCAGCAAATACCCAAACAAGTGGTAGAATGCGGCGACGTAGGTTACCTTATTTCAGGTATCAAAGTGGCCAAAGAGGTGAAGGTAGGTGATACTTTCACGCATATCGACCGCCCTGCCAGCGAAGCGATCGTAGGTTTCTCTGAGGTTAAACCCATGGTTTTTGCCGGTATTTACCCGGTTGATACCAGTGAATTCGAAGAGCTTCGCGAGGCAATGGAAAAATTGCAGCTGAACGACGCGGCATTGGTATGGGAACCTGAAACTTCCGCGGCGCTTGGCTTCGGTTTCCGTTGCGGCTTCCTTGGAATGCTGCACATGGAGATCGTTCAGGAACGTCTGGAACGCGAGTTCGATATGACGGTGATCACGACGGTACCATCGGTGCAGTTCCGTGTTTTGACTACCAAAGACAAAATCCTGAATATCAGCGCTCCGTCAGAAATGCCTGAGCCTAATCATATTAAATACATCGAGGAGCCGTACATCAATGCACAGATCATCACCAAATCGGACTACATCGGCCCGATCCTGAACTTGTGTATGGACAAGCGAGGCATCCTCAAAAACCAGATTTACCTTACTGCCGAGCGCGTAGAGCTGCAATTCCTCATCCCGCTGGCCGAGGTGGTTTTTGATTTCTTCGATAAGCTTAAAACAATCTCCCGCGGTTACGCCTCACTCGACTACGAACTGGCAGGTTACCAGGAGTCGGACATGGTGAAACTCGACGTAATGCTCAACGGCGAGGCGGTGGATGCATTATCGGCTATCGTACACCGTTCGAAATCTTATGAATGGGGTAAGAAGCTTTGCGAAAAGCTGCGCGAGCTGATTCCGCGCCAAATGTTCGAGATCGCCATCCAGGCAGCCATCGGACAGAAGATCATCGCCCGCGAAACCGTAAAAGCCATGCGGAAGGACGTTTTGGCAAAATGTTATGGTGGTGATATTTCCCGTAAACGCAAGCTCCTAGAAAAACAGAAGAAAGGCAAGAAGCGGATGCGTCAGGTAGGTAGTGTTGAAATTCCGCAGGAAGCATTTATGGCCGTTTTGAAGATCAACTAGTAATTCCACGATATGAAAGCAAAATACCAGCATTACTACCTCAGAGGGTTGTTGCTGGTATTTTTGCTTTATCACGCGCCCACCATTTTCCTGGGTCCCGGGGCATATTTCAATGCCTTCGATTCGCTCGATTCGTTTGTGGTTTGGTACCGGCTCTCCACGCAGGACGCTTACGCATGGGCGCCCCCGTACGCGATCATCGAGCCCTTCATGGGAGGTGTGCCGAAATTCACGCTGGTCAGCACCTATAATGTGTACTACTGGCTGAATCTCCTGCTGCCTACTTTTACTGCTTTCCAGTTCTACAATGTCTTCATCAGCGGCGTCGCGCTCATAGGCATGTGGCTGCTTTGCCGGCGGCATTTGAATGCCAATGAGCCTGTCTCGGCATTTCTGGCTTTATCATTTGCATTTACCCCCTTCCTCCCGACCTGGGGACTGAGCATTGCGGGCCAGCCACTCCTTGTATTTGTCATCCTGAATATCCGCAAAGGAAACCCGGTCATCTGGAACTGGCTGATCCTGGCCGCATTTCCATTTACCTCCAATTTCCAGTCAGCCGGGGTATTCATCCTGTCTGCATTCGGAGCGCTGATTGGCTATGATATTATCATTCAAAAACATCCGGTTAAACGACTACTTCTGGCATTTGCGATCTTGCTGGGCGTGTATCTGGTCACGAAGGTCGACCTGATACAAAATTTACTCGGAGGGGAGGGATTTGTTTCGCACCGGATGGAGATGCGGCGGTTTCCGGTACCGCTGGGTGTTTGCTTTAAAATATTTGCCCGGTACTTCCTGCTCGGCAATGTCGATGTGGCGTTGTCACTGCATACGTTCGTGCTTTTGCCATTTGTGTGCCTGGTTTATGCGTTACATGTTATTCGCAAAAAAGAATTGCCGCTGGGTCTTACTATTACCTTAGGCATTATTACGTCGATCTGCTTTTACATTGCGATCCTGAACTGGGAGCCGTTGGTGGACCTTCGGAACAGCTCCGATCTGCTGCGCATGTTCAGCCTGGAAAGGTTTCATATCTTCCTGCAATTGCTCTGGCACATTGCGGCCGCGCAAGCATTGCTATTGATTGTTCCCCGATACCAGCGTCGCGTTTTGATTGTGGTAGCGTCCATGCAGCTTGCGGTTTGTTTCGCCTACCAGCCGACGTATTACGAACGCTTTGTCAAAAGATTCGTCTCCATTGTTCCCTACCACTACATCTTCACCTACGAGGATTACTATGCCGAGAGAATGTTCGACAATATCAAAACCGCCATCGGCAAGCCGGTAGACACCTACCGCGTAGCCAGCATCGGCATCCCGCCGGCTGTGGCCCAATACAATGGTATGTGGACGATCGACGGGTATTCGAGCAATTATCCCCTTCCCTACAAACACCAATTCAGGAATATCATCGCGGAAGAACTCGAAAAGAACGGAAACAACCGCGGCTTCTTCGATTTCTGGGGCAGTCAGAGCATTGTGGTCTACGATCAGGAACTACCCTACTTTGAAACCCATATGACACGCGGCATGGCCCCTTCCGAGCGCCCGCTTACGCTCTCGCATGAGGCATTACGTAAGCTCGGGTGCAACTACATTTTGTCCGTGGAAAACATCAGTAACCCCGAAAAGTCGGGCCTGCGTAAACTGGCGATATTCCGCTCGGCGATCTGGCATTTGAGCCTTTATGAAGTCATTAAGACTCAGTGACGTATATGTAACCGAAAGATATTTATAACCGGTTAAAAAGTCGTAGTTAACGGGTTGCCCATTGGGGACATTTTTGCGTATATTACCACACCAAAAAGCTCTCCCATTCTTTATGAGCATCGTAGTTTCCAACATCAAATTTCACAACAAC
>DATMSL010000712.1:0-2058 GCA_035565435.1 Dyadobacter sp.
AGAGTGGATATGTGAGCGGGTTTCCGTGTTCGGGAAACTATGGTTATACTTGCTTTCAAAGTGTATCGAAATGACTATTACGGAAAGGCATCAATTCATTTTGCAGGAGCTGAAAAGAGCGGGTACAGTGAGTATCGTCCAGCTGTCTGAGCAAATGCAGGTTTCCGGCGTGACGATCCGGAAGGATCTGAAACTCCTGGAAGATAAGAACTTACTGTTCAGGACGCATGGCGGAGGGTCGCTTAATAACCCTTATGCTGTGGAGCGGCCCATTAACGAGAAGGAATTTATTAACTCCGATGAGAAACAAAGCATTGCGCGTGAAGCATTGACGCTGATCAGGCAAACGGATTCGATCATGATCGGATCGGGCACGACGGTGTTTGAGCTGGCACGCTGCCTGCACCCGACGAAGCAGATTACAGTGATCACGCCGGCTGTGAAGGTAACATTGGAGCTCAGTAACCGGCCGAATGTGGAAGTGTTGCAGCTAGGCGGACTGATCCGCCAGAACTCGTCGTCGGTAGCCGGCTCCTATGCTGAGTACATTCTTGATCATATTTCATGCGGTGTGCTTTTTATCGGCGTCGACGGGATCGACTTTGATTTCGGGCTGTCGATCAGTAACCTGACGGAGGCCGGGCTGAACCAGAAGATGATCAGCACCGCGCAGATTGTGGTAGTGCTTGCCGATCACACGAAGTTTGGCAAACGGGGGATCGGAAAAATTTGCGACCTCGACCAAGTGCAGTACATCGTGACTGATGCCCGCGTGTCGGACGAGGCCGTCAAGTCCCTGGAAGACCGGGGGGTGAAGGTACTGGTCGCAGGGAAGTAAGGGTTTAGGTAAGTAAGTCTGCTTTTTAATCCATTTTGTCGGTCAGCTCGTAGCTCAGTTTCAGTTGCTTCCGGGTCGACGCCGTGAGTTCGCGTTTGGCCAGTGCGTGGCATTCATAAGTGGCATCGGCGAACATCATTTGCTGCGGCGGGGTCTTTTGCGTTGCAGCCGAAGGCCCGCGCAATGCGCCTACCAGCCCCATCTCGCGTGCCACGTACACATAGCGAATGGCGTCGATGACCACACCCGCCGAATTGGGCGAATCCTGCACCGAAAGTTGTGCATCGAGCGTTACCGGCGAGCCCATGAAACCTTCCAGTTCGAGGCGGAAATTGGCTACCTTATTATCGCCGTAGAAAGCAATGTATTCCGATGGCCCCGCATGCAGGAAGCTGTCGGCAGTAGATATGCCCCGGATGTCGTTTTGTGCGCGGATTACATTTTCTTTCGATATCTTCTTCGATTTCAGGCGGTTTTTGTCTTCCATATTCAGGAAGTCGGTGTTACCGCCGACGTTGCGCTGGATGTGCGCTTTTACGTGATGGCCACGCTCGAAGGCCAGTTCCTGCAACATTTGCGACAGGATGCTAGCTCCAAACTGGCTCCTCATGTCGTCGCCGATCAGTGGAATGCCCGCTTCGATGAACTTCTGTTCCCACTCCGGATCGGATGCGATGAATACCGGAATACAGTTCACGAGTGAAATGCCGAGTTCAAGGCAGATTTCCGCATAGAACTCCGTTGCCAGCTGAGAGCCTACCGGGAGGTAGTTGATCAATACTTCTGCTTTGTGTGCTTGCAGATGCGTGATGATTTCCTGGCGAATGGTAGCTGTTAATGCTTCGTTATACCGCTCGCCGCTGGTCAGCAGATCGGTTTCTTTCAGTTCTTCTTTTACTACGAAACGGTTGTCGGCGGGGTAGACGAGCATTTGCGGGGAAACGCCGTCGAGTACCGGCGAGCGGTAAATCGGCGCCTCGGTGGTAATGTCGGTATACAGTTCGATCGCGCAATTGGGTTTTGTGAAAATGGCGTCTTTCAGTTTTAGTCCGATTTTACGCTCGTCGACTTCAAAGCCGCACACGAATTCGATGTTCGCGGCGCGGTAGCCGCCGATGTTGTCGGCCATGAGTCCCGAGGTTTTTTCTGAATAGCGTGTGTAGTATTCAACGCCTTGTACCAGCGAGCTGGCGCAGTTTCCCACGCCCACAATTGCCACT
>DATMSL010000713.1:0-11265 GCA_035565435.1 Dyadobacter sp.
ACATTATTCGGGTAAGAGCGTAAGACAAGAGCCGGTGTCATATTAGAATTTTCCAGTCCAATACTGAACAAAGGTGTCCGATAGCGGACACCTTTGTTGTTTAATAGTGTATATAAGTAATTGATTTTTAGTTGGTTGTATTGATTTTGGTCGGGCTGGCACAATTCTTCATTCCAAAAGAACCGGAATGCAATCCAATGACCTAGCCATGATCCAGAACTATCTGAAAATTGCCTGGAGAAACGTCTTGAAAAACAAGATGTTCTCCATTATCAATGTCTTCGGCCTGTCGGTCGGGATGACCTGTTGCATGCTCCTGCTGCTGTATATTCTGAGCGAGGCTTCGTTCGATAAGCATCAGGAGCATGTCAACGATCTGTACCTGGTCCGTTCCGAAAATGTACAGCCGAATGGGGAGAAAATGGATAATCCCCGCGCGCCGGCGCCTTATGCGCACGCGCTCAGAGCCGAATATCCGGAAGTGGTACAGGTGACGCGCCTCTGGCAGAATTTCCTGGAAGATAAGGCATTGCTGACGGTCGAGCAGCCGGGGAAAGATCCGCTCTCATTCTATGAAACCAAAGGAACCCACGTCGATTCGACGTTTTTTGATGTTTTTACCTATCAATTCCTGGAAGGAAATCAGCGAACGGCGCTGGTTGATCCGCATTCCATCGTACTTTCCGATGCCCTTGCTCAAAAGCTTTTCGGTAACGAACCCGCATTGAACCGCACAGTGAAAGTGGGCGGCAAGACGGGCCATAACGAGAATTTCAAAGTAACCGGCGTATTTCGGGACGAAAGCGCCCGCTCTCATATCGATGCGCATTATTTTGTGACGTTTGGGGTGGGTTGGATAGGCGATTACCTGCGGCAGCCCGACCTCAATTTCACCAACAACAATATGTTTTATCATTACCTGCGCCTCCGGCCAGGCACGGATGGAGCAGCGTTCGAGGCGAAATTGCCTGCATTCATCAATAAATATGCGCGGAAGGATCTTAAAATCGCGGGATATGATAAGAAACTGGCGTTACTTCCGGTGCGGGACATACATCTTTTCAGTCAGATCGACCGCATTGTATCATCCACCACGAGTTCAACCTATCTGTATGTTCTGGCCAGTATCGCGGTATTTACATTACTGATCGCCTGCATCAACTTCATGAACCTTGCCACCGCACGCTCTGCGAAACGGGCCGCCGAGGTGGGCATGCGTAAGGTGATGGGTGCGAACAAGGGCAGCCTGGTCGGTCAGTTCCTGGGCGAATCGATGGTGCTGACGTTCCTTGGTCTGGTGATTGCCCTGGCCCTTGTGGTGTTACTGCTACCATTCTTTAATCAGCTTGCAGACAAATCATTGGATTTGCATGAACTCCTGCAACCCAAAATTGTGGGCGGTTTTGTATTGCTCGCATTGATTACCGGATTGTTGGCGGGGAGCTATCCGGCATTCTATTTGTCGGTATTTAACCCGCTGGATGTGATTAAGGGCCGGTTTGTCAACTCTGTATCGGCTACTACGCTGCGCCGGGGGCTGGTAGTGTTCCAGTTTGTGATTTCGATCGGGTTGGTAGTGGCAACGATCGTTATTCAGGGACAGATCCGGTTTATGAAGGATCAGCCGCTTGGTTTTACCAAAGACCAGCAAATTGTGATTCCATTCCGGAGCCAGGAGGCGAGGCAGGCTTATACGGCATTGAAAAATGAGCTTTTGCAGGACAGCAGGATAACGGCCGCTTCCGGAACTGCCTATTATCCGGGAATTCTCAATCCCAGCGATATGTCGGTTTACTTGCCGGGGCAAACGGTGAATGATGATAATCTGATCAAAACGAACTGGGTAGCGCCGGATTTCATGGAAACGATGGGTTTCAAGCCGGTAGCGGGTCGTATGTTTTCGAAGGAATTTCCGGCAGATACGAATTATAAAATAGTAGTCAATGAGGCTACGCTCCGCAAATTCAATGTCCCGTTAAATAAAGCGGTTGGGCAGAAGTTCCTGTTCAACAACGGGGGAGATACGCCCGGCTCGGTGGAGGTGGTTGGTGTGGTAAAAGACTTCCATTTTCAGGATCTGCATAAGGTTATTGAGCCATATGCCTTTTTCCTGAATATGGATCCAAGTTACAATTACCTGATCGCCCATATCGCTGGTAAAGATGCGGCCGCTGCGCTTCCGTTTATTGAAAGCAAATGGAAATCGCTCGTGCCCGACGAGCCTTTCGCGTACACATTCCTTGATGAGGATTTTCAGAAAAATTACGCAGCCGACGCCCGTACTTCCAGGCTGGTCAATGCCTTCACCATCATTTCCATCCTGATTTCCTGCCTGGGGCTGTTCGGTTTGGCCGCATTCGCCGCCCAACAGCGTATTAAGGAAATAGGTGTGCGAAAAGTATTGGGTGCTTCTGTGCCGAATATTGTTGGATTACTGTCTGGAGATTTTGTGAAACTCGTTCTTATTTCCATCGTGATAGCCACCCCGCTTACGTGGTACCTCATGAACCGCTGGCTGAATGATTTTGCTTATAAGATCAGCCTGCAATGGTGGATGTTTGCTGGCGCAGGCGCGCTGGCGGTAGTCATCGCATTGCTTACCGTGAGTAGCCAGGCTATCAAAGCGGCTGTAACGAATCCGGTGAAATCGTTGAAGACGGAGTAAGGAGAAAAAACACATTCTTATGTTCAAAAACTATATCAAAATCGCATTGCGTAATCTTTGGAAGAGCAAGGGTTATGCTTTTATCAATGTCGTAGGCCTTTCGGTGGCCTTCTGCGTAAGCGTTTTTCTGTTTCTGACGGCCTATTTCGCGTTGTCGTACGATGATTTCCACGCTGATAAAGACCGGATTTTCGAGCCTTATTTCTTTTCTAATGATCCCGAACGTGTAGATCGTACCGCTTCGATGCCGTTTCCGATCACGCCTGCATTGAAGGCCGAATATCCCGACATTGAGGCTATCGCGAGGGTAGTGAATGGTTCGAATGTAGTGGAGTACAAGGGAAAGTACCTTGATAAGAACATCAAATTCACCGAGCCCGATTTTTTCAGGATATTCTCATTCCCCTTTATGCAAGGCAGCGCAGAAACTGCTTTGAGCGACCTGAGCAGCATTGTGATCACCGAACATATGGCCAAGGCTGTTTTCGGCACTGAAAACCCGATGGGTAAGCATATTCAGGTGGGCTTGGAGGAAAGCAAGAAAGAGTACGTCGTAAGCGGCGTGCTCGCGGATTTTCCGGAGAATTCCTCCCTTCAATTTGACGCGTTCATACGCAGCGAGAACGCGGGCGGTTACCAGCATCAAAAGGATCAATGGGATGCATTTTCTCACAATATTTTCCTGAAACTAAAACCAGGGGTTGATAAGCTGACATTTGAAAAAAAGCTGAAACCCTTTACGGCCAAGTATTTCGCAGAAACGATAACTCAGCTCAAAAAGAAAGGGGCGAAGCCGGACGAGCGGGGTGACCTCTATGCGCTTCGTCTTCAAAAACTGGAAGATGTTCACTTTAACCGGGAAATTTCCGGGGGTAAGGAAGGATCGCTGATTTATGCGTTAATGGGTATCGGTATCTTTATCCTGCTGATCGCCTGCATCAACTTCATCAATCTGAATGTCGCGCGCTCGTTTATCCGCGCACGTGAGGTGGGCGTACGCAAGTCCATGGGGGCATTGAAACAGCAGCTTTTCTTCCAAATCTGGGGCGAGGCAGGGGTTGTTTGCCTCCTGGGCTTTCTGATGGGGGTAGTACTCGCCATATCGCTTTTGCCCCTATTTAATGCCACCTTCAGATCCAAACTGACACTCGGATACATCTTCGAACCCGGTAAAATCGCTATGCTGGTCGGGCTGTTTTTGTTTGTTACCCTGGTCGCCGGTGGCTACCCAGCGCTCCAAATGTCGAAATTCAATGCGGTGGAGGTTCTGAAAGGAAAGGTGTCGCTCAAAAAGCCGGGCATACTGCGCAACTCACTAATCGTCGCGCAGTTCGCGCTTTCCAGTCTGCTCATTTGCTGTACGATCATTGCGGTGCAGCAGGTCGATCACCTTCGGAAGCAGCCCCTGGGCTTTCAGAAAGAGGAGGTGATCAGCATTCCGGTTGGGAATAAGGTCAACGGGCAGACAGCACTGCGCAGAATGCGCAATCGCCTGGCCAACGATCCTAATATTGTGGGTATTACCGGCTCCGGTGTGAACTTGGGAACGGGACTCGACCGAAGTACCTCCCGCAGCGTGCTTGGCTTCACTTTCAAAGAGCGGGAAGTGACTACCGACTGGCTGCATATCAGCTACGACTACCTCAAAACGCTTAATATTAAACTGATCGACGGGCGGGAGTTTAATCCGGCCTATCCGACCGATTCGATGGGCAGGGTTATCATTACCGAAAGCATGGCCAAAGCCATCGGCGAAAAAGACCCTGTGGGCAAGTTCTTCCAGACCGACACCGCCGGCATAAAGCATCAGATCATCGGTGTGGTCCCCGATTTCAACCTGTATTCATCCAAGTCGGAGAAAAAGCCGATTACGATGTATCTGTCTCACACGGATGGAATCGGGTATATTTTTGTGCGTGTGACGCCTCAGGGCCTGGCAACGTCGATGGAAAAACTGAGAAATGTTTGGAAGGAGATTACGCCGGAGTCCGAGTTTATCGGCTCGTTTCTGGATGAAAACACCAATAATTGGTACAAGGAAGAGGAGCGGCTTTCGCAGATTTTCAGCCTGGCTTCTGCTGTCGCGGTGATATTGTCGTGTCTTGGGCTGTTCGCCGTTGCGCTGATCGTTATGGAGCAGCGGACGAAGGAAATCGGCGTCCGTAAGGTGTTGGGCGCCAGTATTATGAGCCTGGTGGTCGTTTTATCCAAGGATTTTGTAAAACTGGTACTCATTGCCATCCTGATCGCCACGCCGGCAGCCTGGTATTTCATGCAGCTCTGGCTGGATAACTATCCTTACCGCATCGAAATCAGCCCGCTGGTATTCGTAGCCGTCGGTTTCGCCGCCGTGCTCGTTGCAGTGGCTACCGTTAGTTTTCAAAGCATCAAAGCCGCGCTGATGAACCCGGTGAAGTCGCTACGGAGCGAATAAGGGTAGGATTAATGGAACAAGTAATGTGTTGGGACTAAGGTTTTAACACATTATCTTTGTATTTATCACACCTGGATTTATGAAAGACTACGTGGCAAGCAAAACCGGATTGATGGAGAAGCGTCCGGCGAAAATGAATGTGGAAGAGTTGCGGCAATGGAAAAGAGATTCCTACGAGCGTGCCAAAGCCTATTTATTTTCCATTGGACAGCCTCTGGTATATTATAACGCGGACGGAAAGGCTGTCGCGGAATATGAAGACGGTACAGTGATGCTCATTCAATGAACATTTACTTCATCGCCGGTCCGCCAGGCATTGGAAAGAGTACTTATGGGCGTGAGCTTGTTCCCAACCACATTCCAATAGTAGATCACGATCTTGCGGCTTATCAGTACAAGAAGAAGGGATTTGCGGATTACTCTGAGCTCGCTTCGCTCAAAGCCAACGAATTCATAGATTCCTGCGTCAGTGATGGGCAGGATTTTGCATTGGAATTGAACCTTGGCTACGAATCACACTATGATTATGTCAAAAGCCTGGCCATATCTCGCAAACATACCAAAGTTCACCTCATCCTATTTTTTACCGACAATGTAGAGTTGTGCCTCTTGCGTGCCAAAGTCCGGCATCAGAACGGAGGGCATTTAGTGGAGCCTCACGTGATCCGTACGATGTACAGAGATACTATTCCGCTGTTTAAGAGGCACAGTGCGCTTTTTACAAGTGTGTCCTTCGTTTCAGTTACGGACGTGGATATCGAGGAAGTTACTCATCAGGATTTCCCCAACTGGGTTTCTGCTAATAATTTAGGCCATTACGTTCGGAATTAAGCTAAACCGAATGGGAAGTGCTTGATGTTCAAACGCGTACAGAGACTGTCCGAAAGTGGACGCATGCAAACTCTTTATGTAGTTTAACCGATTGGAAATGAGTGGCTATTTTGAATGGTACAGGATTTAATATGTCAATCACTGCCTGAAACCAATTCACCTAGCCATGATCAAAAACTATCTAACGACCTCATTCAGAAACCTTCGCCGCAACTGGAATTTTACGCTGATCAATATTACCGGCCTCACTTTAAGTCTGGCTTGCTGCCTGCTTATCTTCTTTACGGTGCGGTACGAGCTCAGTTTTGACAGTCATCATAAGAACGCCGACAGACTTTACCGCCTGCTCAATCATAGCTTGGAAGATGGAGAAAAGGGTTTCAATGCGGGGATTCAGCTTCCGGCACTGGCGGCATTACGCAACGATTATCCCGAGATCCGCAATCAGGTTACGTGTACATATGGCTTGCGCGAAACATTGATCACAGTGACCGAAGGGTCGGAAAAAAAGAAGTTTTCGGATCCGGGCTACAACATCGCGTTCATTGGCCCGGAATATTTCGGAATGTTCGATTACAAGTGGCTGAAAGGCTCGCCTTCGCAAGCGCTCAAAAATCCCGGTTCGGTGGTGCTGACAGAAGGACAGGCTTTGCGTTATTTCGGAAAAGTTGATCCGATCGGAAAGAGTATCCGGGTGAGGAACCAGATGGATTTCGTGGTGACCGGCATTGTGGCGGACCCGCCGGCCACGACCAACCTGCCATTTACTACCATGCTTTCCTTCGCATCGTTGAAGGAGTTTGGCGCATTTACCAACTGGGACGACTGGGTTTCAACTTATGGCGGTGGCCAGGTATACCTGATGTTACCCGAAAATGTGAGCGAAGCGCAGTTTGAGCAGCAGCTGTTGGCATTCAATAAAAAATACAGGGAACCGAAGGAGGATAAGCGGGTGAAATTCGTCCTGCAACCGGTTAAGGACATTCATTTTGCGACAAAAACGGGCAACTATGCAAGCCGGTCGATCAGCAAGGGGATGATCTGGGCCATGTCGCTGGTTGGGATTTTCATCTTGATTACCGCCTGTGTGAATTTCGTCAACCTCGCCACCGCGCAGGCGCTGCGCCGCTCACGGGAGGTGGGTGTGCGGAAGGTGCTGGGCAGTACACGTGGGCAACTGTTGCGGCAGTATTTCTCCGAAACAGGGATTATTACCGTGTTTTCGGTGCTCCTTGCATTGGTCTCGGCGCAGTTGCTGCTGCCTTATATTGCGAATGTTCTCAATATTCAGACTCGCGACGTAGTGTTTTTTCAGGATCCGGCGATTTTGCTTTGCTGCATTGTATTGACGGTCGCTACTACTTTCCTGGCAGGTTTTTATCCTGCATTGGTCGTGTCGGGATACCAGCCTATTTTAGCATTGAAAGGAAAAATGCGCACGGCTGGCAGCGGTCAATCCAACCTGCGTAAAGGGCTTATTGTACTTCAATTTTCGATTTCGCAGGTGATCCTGATCGGAACGTTGATCGCTTACAGCCAGATGAGGTATTTTAGCACGCTCGACCTGGGTTTTGAAAAGGACGAGATCGTGACCATTGCCATTCCTGATCAGCCGGAAGGCAAGCTGGAAGCATTGCGGGACGAGGTCCGGGCGATACCCGGCGTGAAATCCGCAGCGTACAGTGCATTCACTCCGATGTCGAGAAGCAACTGGCAAACCGGGTTCAGATATGAAAATGATGCGGAGGATCTTGATTTTACCGTTGTAATGCGTCCTGCCGATACGGCGTATTTCAATACTTACGGACTCAAAATGGCTGCCGGAAGGATGTATCTATCCGCAGATACCATTCGAGAATATGTCGTGAATGAAGCTTTCGCCCAAAAAATGGGCTTCAAAGATCCGGAAGGCATTATTGGGAAGCGGCTGACAATCGGAGGGGGAGGTTCGAAACTCCCGGTGGTAGGCGTTGTGAAAAATTTCAATACCTACACGCTTCACCAGGAGATTATCCCTTGCGTAATGACGACCATGCGCAACAATTATCAGACATTAAGTGTGAAACTGGATAAAAATGCCGGGTTAGAACAGATCAACCGTATCGAAAAGCTTTGGACGGCTGCTTTCCCGGATTATTTATTCAAATACACGTTCTACGATCAGACACTAGATAGTTTCTATGAAAAGGAGGCCAAGTTTTTCTCACTCTTCCAAATCCTGAGCTTCATCGCGATTTTCATCGGGTGCCTCGGTTTGTATGGTGTGGTTGCATTCATGGCCGAGTCGCGTACCAAGGAAATGGGCATCCGAAAAGCTATCGGAGCTTCGGCAATGAACATTTTCGGACTGTTTTCAATCGATTTTATCAAGCTGGTAGTCATTGCGCTGGTCATCGCGTCGCCTATCGCCTGGTATTTTATGAATGAATGGTTGCAGGATTTTAGCTATAAAGTGAGCATCAGCTGGTGGCTTTTCGCTGTGGCGGGCGTCGCTGCGGTACTGATTGCGCTGATAACCATCAGCTTTCAGAGTGTCAAGGCCGCGATGACGAATCCGGTGAAAGCATTAAGAAGTGAATAATCAAGAGTTTACAGATGCAACCGGAGCAACGGTTTTTACATCTTTCGCGAAATGCGTTCTAAACTCCCATTATATCTATCCCGGCCATGATCAAGAATTACCTGGTAATCGCACTCCGTAACCTGCTTAAAAACAAAGTTTATTCCCTGATCAACATTGTCGGGCTGGCGGTAGGGATCGCCGTCACGATGCTGATCGGGCTATGGGTATGGGATGAATTGTCCTTCAATAAATACCACAAAAACTATGACCGCGTCGTGCAGGCGTGGATCAGCCAGACTTTCAATGGTCAAACCGGTACTGGTACAGCGGTTTCGATTCCGTCGGTCACCGAAATGGCGACCAAGTATTCCGCAGATTTCAAGCATACCGCGCTGGCTTCCTGGAATTTCGGGCATTTGCTGGCCAATGGTGATAAGAAGATCAATAAAACGGGAATGTGGGCTCAGCCGGCATTTCCGGAAATGCTGGGGTTAAAAATGATCCATGGCGATTATGATGCCTTGAAAAACCCGGGATCGATCGTGATCTGCGAATCGCTGGCGAAAGCGCTTTTCGGCAACGCGGATCCATTGAACAAAGCGCTCAAACTCGACATCAAGAAGGATGTGAAAGTGACGGGCGTTTATGAGGATATTCCATTCAATTCGAGTTTCAATGAGCTGTACCTGATCCTTCCCTGGAACGATTACATGCAAGCCGAAGGCTGGGTAAAGGATGCACAGACGCAATGGGGCAACCACTCTTTCCAATGGTTCGCGCAAGTGGCCGATCACGCTGATATCGCAACGGTGTCGCGTAAAATCCGGGATGTGGAAATGCCGCACGCATTCTCCAAGACCGACAAGCCGCAGTACATGCTGCACCCGATGAGCCGCTGGCATCTTTATTCGGATTTTAAGGATGGCAAGAATGTCGGTGGGCGCATTCAGTTTGTATGGCTGTTCGGTATTATCGGCGCGTTTGTATTGCTTCTGGCTTGTATCAACTTCATGAACCTGAGTACAGCCCGGTCGGAAAAGCGGGCTAAGGAAGTAGGGATCCGCAAGTCGATCGGTTCGCTGAAAAGTCAGCTGGTGTTCCAGTTTCTGAGCGAATCGTTCCTGGTTGTGATGTTTGCGCTGGTGCTCGCGATCCTCATTGTTCTTGTTTCGTTACCGGCCTTCAACGACCTCGCAGGCAAGCACGTGAAGTTTCCATTCTTCTATTGGCAGTTCTGGCTGTTGCTGATCTTCTTTGCGTTGTTCACCGGATTGGTTGCAGGAAGTTACCCTGCCTTCTACCTGTCTTCATTCAACCCGCTATCGGTGTTGAAGGGAACATTCAAGGTGGGAAAATACTCAGGCGTGCCGCGCAAAGTGATGGTTGTGTTGCAATTCACGGTGTCGATCACGCTCATTATCGGGACGATCATCGTGTTCCAGCAGATCCAGCATGCGAAAGACAGGCCGGTCGGCTACGATCGTCAGGGGCTTTTGCAGATCAATATCTCTCCCAATTTGTGGGGCAAATATGACCCATTGCGTAATGAACTTCTGAAAACCGGGAGCGTGTACGAAATGAGCGAATCATCGAGCCCTACCACTGGTATTTATTCCAATCAAATAGGCTTCGAATGGGAGGGATTGGAGCCGGGTTCGGTACCATTGTTTGGAACGATCGCCTGCACCCATGATTTTGGTAAAACGATCGGCTGGAAGATCATCGAGGGCCGCGACTTTTCGAGGGAATTCTCGACCGACAGCGCCGGATTTATCCTCAACGAATCGGCCGTCAAGCTGACGGGCCTCAAAAATATCATAGGCAAAACGATCCGTTACAATGGTAAGGACCACCACGTGGTAGGGGTGATCAAGGATATGGTCATGCAGTCGCCTTACGAGCCGGCGGTACCTACCATCTTTATGCTGAAATATGATTGGGCTAACTTGATCAACGTTAAACTAACGCCGGGAGCGCCGGTCGATAAGGCACTGAAGAAGGTGGAAGCCGTTTTCCGCAAGCACGATCCCGATTCACCATTTGAATTCAAGTTTGCCGACGAGGAGTACGATGCTAAATTCAGGGCCGAAGAGCGGATAGGGAAGCTGTCACGGGTGTTTGCGGTGCTGGCCGTGTTTATTTCTTGTCTCGGGTTGTTCGGGTTGGCAGCCTATACTGCTGAGCAGCGTACGAAGGAAATTGGCATTCGTAAAGCATTGGGAGCGAGTGTCGCGCAGATGTGGGCAATGCTCTCGAAGGAATTTGTATATCTGGTGGTCATTTCCTGCGTCATCGCTTCGCCTATTGCCCTTTACTTTCTGCACGATTGGCTGGATAAATACCAATATCATATTCAGCTGAGCTGGGTCGTATTCGTCGTAGCGGCGCTGCTGGCAGTCGCGATTACCCTGCTCACCGTCAGTTTTCAGGCGATTAAAGCAGCGCTGATGAATCCGGTGAAGTCATTGCGGAGTGAGTGATATAGGCCTCTTTACCAGATTAATTGTGCATTGGAATACAGAGGGAATTTGGGATCGTTTGAGATAATTTTCATGCTGTCATTTAATGCAGTGGCAATTATCAGACGGTCAAATGGATCACGATGCTCTTCAAGAAAAGGTAAAGCGTGATACGCTGTTAGTTGAGATGGAGAAATAGGTATGGTCTCTATTTGATTTGCAGTAGCTTTTGCGAAAATGAATTCGACGGAATCGGGAAGCGCTAGTTTCCCGATTTTTGTTTTGATGGCGATTTCAAACCAGCTGACGGCAT
>DATMSL010000714.1:0-8551 GCA_035565435.1 Dyadobacter sp.
GGATGGTTTCCTGAAAATTGAAAGTGATATTGAGGACAAAAGAAAGAACCTGATATCGCTTACACCGAGCGGAAAGTTTGTCTGCGAACGCATTCAGTCATTGGCGATCGCTTTCAACAACCAGATTATGGAGCATTTTACAGAACAGGAATGGACGACATTCCTGGGGTATCTGGATCGTGTCGTCAAAGTAGTAGACAAATAATATTTTTTTAAATTAATAGTTGACATATCACCAGTAGAGGTATCAACTATCTGTCATTAGCCACAAATAATCAACAACAGGTCAAAATGAAAAGTAAATGGATCGCCGCAATCATCGCAGTCGCCGCCTCGGTGGCGCCGGGCTGGGCGCAGACGCGCCTGACGCTCAAAGATTGCATTGCCTATGGAATCAAGAATAACGGGAATGTTAAAATAGCTCAGTATAAAGAAAGTACGGCGATGCAGCAGGGACGGGAAGCGCTGGCGGGTTATCTGCCGCAAGTAGCAGGCAATGCGTCGCTTGACGATAACCTGAAACTGCAATCGACCGTGTTGCCCGGCGCACTTTTTGGAGGTGAGGACCGCCGCGTGGCACTGGGAACCAAATACCAGAGCAACGCATCGGCGCAAGTGGACCAGGTGATTTTCGACCAGTCGCTGCTGGTGGGTATTCAGGCCAACAAGCCGAACCAGGAGAATGCCGCATTGAACTCGCGCAAAACGAAAGAGACCATCATATATAATGTAGCCAACGCCTATTACCAGGTATTTGTGACTTCTCAGCAGATTGCCCTTTTGAAGGATAACCTGGATAAAACCAGCCAAATCCTGAGCACATTGAAACTGCAACTTGATAATGGCGTGATCAAGAAAGTGGATTACGACCGAACCCAGGTGAATTTGAACAATATCAAATCACAACTCACACTGGCAGAAAGCAACCTTACGCTTTCTGAAAACCAGTTGAAGTTCCAGATGGGTATGCCGCTAAGCGACCAGCTCGTGTTGGCGGATAATCCGCTCGACCAGCCCTTCAAAATCGTGGAGCCGGGCCAGTTTGATGCTTCCAACCTGACGGATTTCAAAATCCAGAACCTGAATATGGATTTGCAGCAACTGGAAAAAGCGCGGATCAAAGCAGGCTATTTGCCCAAAGTATCGGTATATGGCCGCTATGGTGTGCAGGCGTTGGGTAACGACCTCGGTGCCTCGTGGGGTAACTGGTTCAGCTATGGTGCTATCGGTTTGAAAGTGAGTATTCCAATTTTCGATAGCTTCCGCCGCGATGCGCAATATAAGCAGGCCGATTTGAACCTGATGACGCAGAAAGAACAGTTGAAACTCAATGTACAGAACTATGAATTGCAGAACAGCAACGCATTGACCCAGCTTCAAAAAGCGAAGTCGAACCTGGCCAGCGACGAAAACAACGTGACCCTTGCAAAAGAAGTGTACGACGTGACCACGCTGCAATACCGCGAAGGCACCGTACCGCTGACCGACCTCCTCAATGCCGAAACTTCGTACAAAGAGTCGCAAAGCAACTATATCAATTCCATGCTGAGCTACTACCAGGCGAAACTCGGATTGGAGCAATCGACAGGCAGTCTTAACGATTTTTACACAGCATTACCATAAAATACCATGAAAAGAAAACTCATCATCATAGGCTCCATTGCCATCATCGGCGTTCTGATCGGCTTGCGACTTGTTGCTAACAAGGCCAAGATCGACGAGAAGAAGAAAATGCCCGATAATAAGAACGTGACCATTCCGGTGACGGCCGTCGCCGTACAGGAAGGCAGCGCCGACCAGCAGCTGATCCGTACGGGTAGCCTGATTCCTTTCAAAGAAGCAGAAATTATGGCAACCGCAGCCGGAAAGGTATTGGCGGTTAAATACGAGCTCGGCTCGCACGTACAGCAAGGCGCGACGATCGTGAAAGTGGATAGCAAGCTGAAAGAGCTGTCGCTCGAAGCTACCGAATTGAATATCAATAAGCTGAAAAAAGACACCGACCGCTATTCCAAATTGCTGGCAGGTAATGCAGCCACCGAAGTGCAGGTGAACGATACCAAATACAATTACGACAATGCCTTGAACCAGGCCGAGCAGATTAAACAACAGATCAGCGATGCGTCCATTCAGGCGCCCATCAGCGGCCGTATTGTGAAGAAAAATATCGAGCCGGGAGAATTTGTGAATGTGGGTACTTCCCTGGGTACAATCCTCGACGTATCGCGCCTGAAAGTGCAGGTGATGATCAACGAAAACGATGTTTATAAGCTTAAAGAAGGCCAGCACGTGCAGGTAAGCACCAGCATTTTCCCGGGTAAAAAGATCGACGGTGTGATTTCCTACATTGCTCCGCAAGGCGACGAGTCGCATAACTACCCGGTGGAAATTGTCGTGAAAAACTCGACCGAACTGAAAGCCGGCACATTCGTAACAGTTGAATTTCAGCAAAAAAGCAGTACCCAATCACTCCTTATCCCGCGCAGCGCGCTCGTGGAGAGCGTGCGTAACCCGTACGTGTACGTGGTCGAAGGAGGCGTGGCGAAGCAACGTAAAATTGAAGTGGGCCGTGAAGTGGGCGACAATGTGGAAGTTTTGACGGGCCTGAAAACGGGCGAGACGGTGATTACAACCGGACAGATCAACCTGAGCGAAGGCGCTGCGGTTACCGTTACAAAATAATCTTCATCAGCAAACTGAAAGAATTATGTCAATTACCGAAGTAGCCGTAAAAAGACCGCTCTTCATAACCGTAGTATTCGTAGTACTGATACTATTCGGTTTGATTAGCTACAACCAATTGTCTTACAATTTATTGCCGAAGTTTGAGGCCAACGTTGTGAGCGTAATGACGACCTACCGCGGAGCTTCTGCCGACGAGGTCGAAACGAATGTGACGAAGCATATCGAGGACGCGGTATCGGCCATTGAAGGTCTGGACCAGATCAACTCGACTTCGCAGGAAGGTGTTTCGTCTGTGATTATTCAGTTAAAACAAGGCATTAGCGTCGATTTGGCGCAGCAAGAAGCACAGCGGAAAGTGGAGCAAGTAATTTCGCTCCTGCCCGACGATGCCGACCGCCCTGTGATCAACAAATTCTCGACTGACGAAATCCCCGTATTGAGAATGGGTGTGACCGCGAACCTTTCGCCGTCGGAACTTTACGATTTGATTGATGACAAACTGAAACCACAGCTTTCAAACGTGACGGGCGTCGGTCAGGTGACCATTATTGGTGGTACCGAGCGCCAGATCCAGGTGAATATCAGTCAGGATAAATTGAAGGCTTACCATTTGTCGATCAGCCAGGTTTCGGCTGCGATCAACAATGCGAACACTTCTTATCCTGCCGGCCAGGTGAAAACCCAGGAAGACCAACTGTCTATCCGTTTCGACGCCAAGCTCACTACTGTTGCCAATCTTAGGAATGTAATTGTAGGTAAATCCTCAAATGGCGGGCAGATCTTCCTGCGTGACATTGCCGAGGTGTACGACGGCGTGGCCGATGCTACGGCGGTGAACCACATCAATGGCCGTCCGTCGGTTGCATTGCAAATCCAGAAACAATCTGATGCGAATGCAGTGGACGTGAGCAAGCTCACCCGCGAGCGTTTGGCGAGTCTTGAAAAACAATATGAAGCACAAGGTTTGAAGTTCAATATCGCTTCCGACCAATCCATTTATACATTGGCTTCGGCAAATGCGGTGGTATTTGACCTCGGCCTCGCGGTACTGATCGTGTCCGTGGTAATGCTCTTGTTCCTTCACAGTTTCCGCAGCTCGATGTTTATCCTCGTGGCGCTGCCGTCGTCGATGATCCCGACGTTCATATTGATGAGCTTGATGGGCTTCTCGCTGAACCTGATGACGCTCATGGCGCTCTCGCTCGTGGTCGGTATCCTCGTCGATGACTCCATTGTGGTGTTGGAAAACATCAACCGCCACATGGAAATGGGCAAGAGCCGCTGGCAGGCCGCATTGGATGGCCGGGCCGAGATTGGCTTCACTGCGTTAGCGATTACCCTTGTGGACGTGGTGGTATTCGTGCCGCTGGCATTGACGCAGGGTCTTATCGGTAACATTCTCCGCGAGTTCTCGCTGGTAGTGGTATTCTCTACATTGATGAGTTTGCTCGTGTCATTTACATTAACCCCATTGCTCGCGTCCCGTTTCGGCAAGCTGGAAGTTTTGGACAAAAACAGCCTCTGGGGCCGTTTGAACCTTGGTTTCGAAAGATTCCTGGATAATGTAAAAGAAGAGTATGGTCGCATTCTGACCTGGGTATTAGGTCACAAACGCTATATTTTCCTGCTTTCTATCTTCCTGATTGTCGGTTCCATTGCATTGGTACCGGGCGGATTCGTGGGAGCGGCATTTATGCAGCAAAGCGACCGCGGCGAGTTGAACGTTTCGATTGAACTGGCACCTACTGCATCTGTTTACCAGACTAACCAGGTTGCGCAACGAGTTGAGAAGATTTTGTTGGGCAAAAAAGAGGTAACCAAAGTATTTACCAACGTAGGTTATAGCAGCACCGGTTTGGGAACTACTTCCAACAGCAACATCGCTGACTTGACCGTTCAATTGGTTGATAAAAAAGAGCGTACTATTTCATCCGAAGAATTTGGTCAGAATATCCAGAAGGAAATCCTGCAAATCCCGGGTGTAAAAGTAACCGTCGCACCGACCTCGATCACCGGTAATGCCAACCAGGCGCCGATTCAGGTGGCTGTGAAGGGTACCGATATGGCCGTGATCCGCAAGACCGCCGCGCAGGTGAAGGACATTGTGGCTTCCGTGCCGGGTACTTCCAACGTCGATTACTCGGTGGACGACCCGAAACCGGAAGTAGGCGTGACCCTCGACCGTGAGAAAATGGCGCAACTCGGCATCAATGCCGCCGAAGTAGGTGCCACATTGCAAACTGCATTCCGCGGCGACGACCGTTCGAAGTTCAAGCAAAATGGCAAGGAGTACGATATTATGGTTAACCTCGACCAGTTCGACCGCTCCAAAGCCGATGATATCCGTCACCTGACGTTCGTGAACAGCCAGGGGCAGACCTTCGAACTCTCGCAATTCGCGACCATCCGCGAAGGGATGGGTGAAAGCGTGCTGCAACGCATCGACCGCCTGTCGTCGATCACTATCAACTCGCAGGTGGTAGGCCGCCCGTCGGGCTCCATCGGGGCCGACATTCAGGCGAAAATGGCGAAAGTGAAGCTCCCCGAGGGCATCAGCATCGAATACCGCGGTGACCTGAAAAACCAGGCCGACGCATTCGGCAGTCTCGGAGTGGCATTGCTGCTGGGTATCGTGCTCATCTACCTCATCATGGTGGCGCTTTATGAAAGTACCATTTACCCGTTCGTCGTGCTTTTCTCGATCCCGGTAGCCCTAGTAGGTGCATTAACCGCCCTCGCGCTCACGATGGAAAGCCTCACGATCTTCTCGATCGTCGGTATGATCATGCTCCTCGGGTTGGTAGCCAAAAACGCGATCCTGATCGTCGATTTCGCCAACCAGCTGAAAGAAGAAGGCTACGCATTGAAAGAAGCCCTCATCGAAGCCGGTAAGGAACGTCTCCGCCCGATCCTGATGACCACCATTGCGATGATCGCAGGTATGCTTCCCATCGCCCTCGCATCCGGCGACGGTGCCGAGGTGAAGAATGGTATGGCCTGGGTGATCATCGGTGGCTTGACCAGCTCACTTCTCCTGACATTGTTCCTGGTGCCAAGTGCATATTATGTGGTGGACCGCATTAAGGAGCGGTTTGCAGGGCGGAAGAAACGGAAGGTGAAGGAGGAAATGGTTTTGGAGGTTTAATAATGCCTCATGCTAATGTACTTTACGGCATTTAGATAAAGGAAATGCCCCGCTGTTTTAAATGGCGGGGCATTTTTATAGTAGCAAATCGTACAGTTCTGCGGTGCTCACTGTTTGACGAAAGCCCATTTTGTGAAGATGATCGACCAATTTCTTGTCGCCGGTCCAAAGCATGCCACCGGTCTGTAATGCGAGAGCGACATAGTTAATATCAAACGAGTCGATGCCCGCCGTCAGGTGTTCCGCCTCTTTCCAATGCTCTGCTTCAATCAGTGTCTCGTTATAAAGATGCATGCTGATAAGTACATCGAACAAATCATGGATGATTTCATCAACAGATTTCTTTGAATACTTTACAATTTTGGATTGATGCTTGAAGAGTTCCACGACCGCATAATAGCAGCTTATGCGCCTCGCAGGCAAATCGGGATGGGTGAGAATTTTCGCCAGTTTTCCATCCGGCGTAATGAGAGCACTGAAAATGATGTTTACATCTACGATTATAATCACTTGATAAAACGGCTACGGTTCTTCGCCCACCACGCGCTATGCACCTCGCGTGCGAGTTCCGCGGCTTGCTCTTCCGTGCCGTTGTTCTGGGCATTGGATTCAATAAAGCGGAAATAGCTGGTAAGTTTTTGTACTTCTTCCATATCGATGAGAGAAGCGTTGAGCCGTATGACGATATCCTCGTTTTGCCTTTCAATAACCATAATCGCGTCGTCAGTTATATTCAAATTTAATCATTTTCAGGCAAATATGCTGCCTTAAATGATCAGAAGGGTAGCGATTAATTATCAAAATGGTCAGAAATCACGATTCTGGCGATCTCTGACCATTCGTTGCAAATTACGCTTTCATACTTTCAATCCGCTGGATAAAGAAAACCAGCTCCCGGAAAGTCATAAAAATGTCGCTGACACGCGGGTTGTAGCCAGCCTCCTGCTGAAATGCCATTGTATCGCTGTAAATGCACCATAGATGGTCGAGCATTTCGGCAGGGCTGCCTACGTTCAAAAGTTCTTTTACTTGCCTGCCATAAGCGAGGCATACCGGATCCTCGGATTCGGTTGTGTGTGATGAAGGTGTCATTACTTTACAACTTTTAGGTTGAAAAATAATGCCCTGCCTAAGGTGACCTAACGTATGTAACTACGTCCGGGGGGCTTTCGCCACACCCACACCATCGCAGGGCAATGCTAGCAAGATTCTTCATTGTGTTACAAGTTTTTAGGTGAGTGCAAATTGGGTAGCGAGTGGAAAGAATCCAAGTAATTTCGCTATGAGTTTTCCTGCGGTAATGGAGAGGTAATAATTGAATATGTCTAATGATCAGAGTTTGCTTACGAGGATATATCTTAGTGGAGATCAATTATTCTTTCGCGCATGGCAATCGCAATTTCTATTGTTTCATTGTTAATCTCGGCTCTAACGTTTTGGATGAGCAGATTGAAGAAGGGTAGTCTCAAAATGACAAGGCCGTCGCTTATTTGTTTTGTCGGGGTAAATACCGGTGACGGTTTAAGGGTTGTTATAAGAACCTTACTTTTCTCAACATCGGATGCCGGGCAATATGTGCAGAATATGTTTATTCGCGTATCGAGGAAAGAAACGAGCTATGATTTTAATATTTGGGCTTATGATGATAAGGGGCTCGTTCGAGGCAGTGGGATATATGTAGGGAGAAACGGGACTTCGAACTACCATCATTTTTTGATGTTGGAAACGGAGGAAGTTAAACTTGTTGAAGGCGAATGAAGAATAGAAATATTTGCTGAATCTGTTATTAGGTCAATCAACAAGATTTTCGAGTATAAACTTGCTTTTAAAGAGTCACACCTTGAAAACCTAGATAATGGTAACGCTATCTTTTTTGATTGGGCTCCAAATACGGGAGAATATATTTCAAGGGTAGGCAATTACAGTACTGAGCAGGCGGATTTAGGTAATCGTAGAGGCTAGAATTCAATCAACTCAATAACCTCACATTCTCCGACTTCCCTGCCACCCTCTTGAAAATATCCGATCGTTCCAACCTCCAAATACTCATTATGGTAAGGAATGAAATCCCTGCTAACAATCCACATCGCGCAGTCCCAGACATTCGAGCATACTCTGCGCCATCTAAAACCTCATTCTCATCTTCGAGCTCCGGCCAGATCATGTAGAGTGAATGCTTGAAGTTGCCGTCATTCTTGTAGTGGAAATCGCATCTATAATGTTTGGGATGCGGGATTATACCTTCCACCTTTGTCACGGGAAAAAGCCGATATCTGACCCGAAAGTTGGGTTTGTGGTTGAAGCTGATTTCGTAGGGCTGGAATTCAGGCATTGGAAATGAGTATTTTAATTGGCGGAAATCTTCGAAGCCGGGTTATCTTGATTGGCAGATTTTCTCCTCATAGGTTTAACTTCCGCATTCCTTTGTGCAGCCTCCGCTTTCAAAATCTGTTCAATCGTTTCGAACTGAATAATGGGCGCCTTTCCCACAAGCAATGCAAGTTCAATCAGTTTTGAAATGGTAAAATTGAAATTACCATTCAGAATCTGAGACACATAGGAGGGGGATACGTTGAGTTTCTCCGCGACTTGTCGTTGGGTAAGATTGTTCTCTTCCATGTAGGTATTGAGCAGGTTGAACACCTGAATTTGTACTTTTGCCAGCCAGTAGCCGGTACCTCTCAAAATTTCTTCGCGTTCTGTCATAAATTCTTGCGGTTA
>DATMSL010000715.1:0-12504 GCA_035565435.1 Dyadobacter sp.
GACCGACTCCGACGGGAATTTCGAAGTCAGCGTTCCCGATGGCGAGCATACGATTATCTTCTCTTTTGTGGGTTACCTTAGCCAAGAGATGTCCGTCGGTACCCAGAGCACGATGGATATTGTGCTGAAAGACGACCTGAAAGCTTTGCAGGAAGTGGTGGTAATAGGCTACGGAACGCAAAAAAAGGTGAACCTCACCGGCTCGGTGGCTTCCGTCGAAGGCAAAGAATTGCTTAAAACGCCTGCTACTAATATTACCAATTCGCTCGTCGGCCGGCTGCCCGGGCTTATTGCCGTAAATGGCAACGGGAAGCCGGGCGCAGGCTCGTCTATTTCCATCCGCGGGGCGAGTACGTTTGGCGACAATAGCGCATTGATCGTCGTCGATGGCATTATCCGGACTTTCGATCAGATCGACCCGAACGAAGTCGAAAGCATTTCCATCCTGAAAGACGCTTCGGCAACGGCTGTTTACGGTTCGAGAGCGGCAAATGGCGTGATCCTGGTCACCACCCGGCGCGGCGCAACGGGCAAGCCGACATTCCACTACAATGGCTTCGCGGGCATCCAGCAGCCGACGCAATATCCGCGGGTAATGAATGCCTATGAATATGCCGTTACTAAAAACAAAGCGGTGCGCAATCTCGGCAAGCCTATTCAATACTCCGACCAGGAGCTGGAAGACATCCGCACGGGTGTACTTCCCGAATATGACTGGTACGGCAACACGCTGAAAAAGCAATCCTTCCAAACGCAGCAGAACCTCAGTGTAAGCGGCGGTTCCGACGCGATCCGTTACTTCCTCTCCCTGGGCTACCTCGACCAGGACGGGATGTACGACCGCATTAACTTCCAGCGCTACTCCATCCGCACCAATGTGGACGCGAAAATCAACAAAAACCTCACCATATCGGCCGATATCGACGCCAGCAACCGCAATACCAATCAAAGCGGCTACTCGCCCGAAGCGATTTTCGACGACATCGTAGCCGCCTATCCGCTCGACAAGGCCTACAACCCCGACGGAACCATTTTCTACACCCGCGAGCAGCACCCGGTGGAAGAGATCAAAACCGGCTATAACCGCATGCGGAACAACATTTTGCAGGCGACACTGACTGTCAAGCATGATCTGCCTTTCGTAAAAGGCCTTTCCGTCACGGGCCGCGCGTCGTTTGGGCGCGAGTATTCCAACAACAAGCATTATAATGTCCCCATTTTCATGAACCGCCAGGATTCGGACGGCAACACGCTGGAAATCTATCCTTATGGCGGCTGGAATGGCAAAACCGCATTGACGCAATCTTTCAGCGAGTATAATACGACCACGCTCAATGCTTCGCTCAACTATTCGCGCAGCTTCGGCCCGCACGAGCTCGGCGGCCTGCTCCTCTTCGAGCAGCTTGATGCCAAAGGCAACAACTTTTACGGCTTCCGTACCAATTTTCCGGCACAGGGACTCGACGAATTCCTGTATGGCGGTGAAAGCCAGAAAGATGCGAACGGCGGATCGTTTACCGACGGCAGGCGCGGGGCTATCGCACGGGTCAATTACAGCTTCCAGCAGCGGTATCTGTTCGAGGCCTCATTCAGAAGGGATGGCTCCGTGGCGTTTCCTACGTCCAAGCGGTTCGGTTTCTTCCCGGCCGTTTCCGCCGGCTGGCGCATTATCGAAGAACCATTCCTGAAAAACGCGTCAGGTCTAGCATTCGTGGACAATTTGAAGCTTCGCGCTTCGTACGGTGTAGTCGGTAATGATCGCAATGTATACGCGGGTTATTTGCTCCGCAACCCTACCTTCCAGTATTCACAGGTCTACAATCCGTCAGGCACCATCGTTTCCGGCACAGAAGGGCTTTCCAGCATCACACCGGGCATTCTACCGAATCCGAACGTTACCTGGGAAACTGCCGCCGTTACCGATCTCGGTCTGGAAGGTTCCTTGTGGAAAGGTAAATTGCAATTCGAGATCGATGTTTTTTACAAAAGAACTTCCAACATCCTCCGTACGCGCATCCGCTCGATACCGGGCACGCTGGGTGCACAACTGCCGGCAGAGAACTACGCCAAAGTGGATAACAAAGGCATCGAGTTCATGCTGAGCCACCAGAACAGCTTTCAGGCATTGAAATATTTCGTCAAACTGAACGGAAGCTTCTCACAGAACAAGGTGATTACGCTCGACGAGCCGGCCAATACGCCCGATTACCTGCTGCAAACCGGCCGTCCGCTGGGGTTCATCACCGGTTATAAGGCATTAGGTTTTTTCCAGACAGACGAAGAAGTGGCCGCATATCTGCCGCAATTTAACGGCGGGCAAAAAGCCGGAGACGTCAAGTACGCGGACATCAACGGCGACCAGAAAGTCGACGCGAACGACCTGACTATCATATCCATGGACAATAATATCCCGAAAGTAATCGGCGGATTGTCGTTCGGCGGTTCGCTGAAAGGTTTCGACCTGAATGTACTTTTTCAGGCCGCGGGACGTGTGAGGCAGGTACTTTACGGTGCCGCTAGGGACTTCTTCCAGGGCGGGTCGCGGAACACCTACGTGGACCTGCTGGATCACTGGTCGCCAGAGAATCCCGATGCATTGTACCCAAGGCCCTGGGAAGGACCCAACCCAAACAATTCCCTGACTTCCAGCCTGTATCTGCGCAATTCGAGCTATATCCGGCTGAGGTCGATCGATTTGGGCTACACGCTGCCTTCGGACCTGGTCAAACGGATCGGCCTTGGTAATGCGCGGGTTTATTTCTCGGGAGCCAACCTGTTCGTATGGTCGAAGATGAAGATGTTCGACCCCGAGATCGAGAACACTACCGGTACCTATTACCCGCAGCAACGCACGCTGAACCTGGGCCTGAATCTTACTTTTTAATCAGTTAATGTTTACAGTCATGACCAAAACATTTGCCAAAACACTACTGGTTGTAACGATCCTTATGACCACCGGCTGCAACAAAGATTTCCTGGAACGTCAGGCTACCAACTCCATACCCGAGGAGAATATCTTCCGGGATCCGGCGCTGGTCCAGCTGTTTGTCAACAATATGTACCTCGACGTGCCGGCGTTCGAGCGCAACCTGTATGACAACATCACCGACGAATCGCGCTGCTACTGGGGCGGCGGCCCGCGCAATGTAGTGCAGGGTCAATGGTTCCCCGACAGTAATCCAATGGAATACTGGGCCTATGGGCCGGTGCGGAAGACCAATATGTTTTTGGACAAAATCGACGCTGCGAATATCGATGAGGAACAGAAAACGAGCTTCAAAGGACAGGTAAAATTCCTTAGGGCGATGCTCTATTTCAATATGATCAAGCGCTACGGCGGTGTGCCCGTCATTACCGAGCCGCAAGGGCTCGACGACGACCTTTTCGTAGCAAGGCAAACTACGGACGAGAGCTTCGACTTCGTGGTGAAAGAATTGGAGGAAGCGATCACACTATTGCCCGAAACGCACGGAAGCCGTGCTACCGACGTAGGCAAGGCCAACAAGCATTCGGCGAAGGCATTTCTGGGCCGCGTGCTCACCTATTGGGCCAGCGCATTATACAATCCGGCGGGTGACGTGGCACGGTGGCAGAAGGCAGCGAAGATCAATAAGGAAGTAATGGAGGCCGGCAACTACAAGCTGCACGGCAATTTCCGGAACATTATGCTCGACAAGAACAACGAGGAAGAGATTTTCAGTGTACAGTTTCAGAAACCATTCCGCGAGCACGGCTGGGACTCCTGGGGCCAGCCCGATTCGCAATCCAAGCAGGACGCCGTGAACCGCAGCCCCGTGCAGGAATTTGTAGACGCATTTGAGATGAAAAACGGAAAGGCAATCAACGAGCCGGGCTCCGGCTACGACCCGGCGAACCCGTACAAAAACCGCGACCCGAGATTCGACGCGACCGTGCTTTACAATGGCGCTACGTTTTTCGGGGCGACCATTTACATGTATGAGGGCGCGCCGATCGACGGCATTAACCTTCCTTACGCGACCATCACGGGTTACCTGATCCGGAAAGGCATGAACGAAGCCAACAAAGACTATTACGGCGGCGCAGGCAGCGACCAGAACTGGATCGAACTGCGCTATGCGGAGGTGCTTTTAAACTACGCCGAAGCACAAAACGAAGTACTGAATGCGCCCGACGCTTCTGTGTACGCAGCGGTGGAAGCCGTACGCCAGCGGGCGGGCCTGGCTCCATACCAGTTACCGGCCGGCCTTTCCAAAGCGCAGATGCGCGAGAAGATCCGCCACGAAAGGTATATTGAGCTAAGCTTCGAAGGCAAACGCTACTGGGACCTCAGGCGCTGGAAAACCGCAGGGCAGGTGCTGAACGGCAAGCAATTCCATGCGATGTATATTACCAAAAATGCCAACGGTACTTATAGCTACAATCCCAAACCGGTGGACGGCATTCCCTATGTTTTTCAGGACAAAATGTATTTCATGCCGATTCCGCAGCGCGAGATCGAGAAAAACCCCAAACTGAAACAAAACAACGGCTGGTAACGACGGACAGCCATTTACCGCATTTCTTATGAAGTTCATATTCCAGCATTTCCTTTCGGCCATTTTCTTTCTGTCGGTCGTTTTTGTGAAACCGTCCGCCGGGCAGGCTCCTAATCCCGGTTTCGCGCCCAAAACCGGCGACCGTATCATTTTACTCGGCAATACCTTCGCTGACCGGATGCGGCATTACGGCTATTTCGAGACACTACTTCAAAAGAACTTCCCAGGCAGGCAACTGACCCTGCGCAACATGGGATGGAGCGCCGACGAGGTGGGTTTGCAACCGAGGCCATTGAATTTTCCAGGCTTCGGAGAAAAGACGAAGCGCCTTACCGAAGGCCAGAAAGAAGTGAAATTCCAGGGCTTTACGCACGAGGGTGAGCGGATCGTAATGCCGGTCGCGCTGAATTTCGAAGGTTTGAACCAGGACCTGCACGATCAGAAGGCGGACATTGTATTCTTATGTTTTGGGATGAATGAGGCTTTTAAAGGACCTGCGGGCTTGCCGCAATTTGAAAAAGACCTCGATGTAATCATCCAAAATCTGCAAAGCAACCGGTACAATGGCCGCTCCGCTCCTGCCCTGGTGCTCGTGTCGCCGATCGCGCACGAAGCGATGGGCGAGCATTTCCCCAACCCTGCCGAACACAATCAAAACCTGGCATTGTATTCCAAAGCAATGCAAAAAGCCGCGGCGGCGAAAGGGCTTTACTTTATCGACCTCTACACGCCTTCACTCGCCCAAATGCAGCAAAAAGGCCGGCCCAAACTCACGATCAACGGCATTCACCTCACGGATACAGGTTACAAACAGGCGGCCGAATGGATGGCCCGGTCGCTGGGTTTCGGGAAAATGCCGGACCTGAGTACAGAGAACAGCAGGAAGCTGCTGGCCGTTATCAAAATGAAGGACGACCACTTCTTTTACCGCTGGCGTGCCGTGAACGGCGAGTACATTTACGGCCGCAGGAGGGAACCCTTCGGCGTGATCGCATTCCCGCCTGAATTGCGCAAACTGAACCAGATGACCGCCTCACTGGATTCGGTGATTTGGGAAATGGGAAAAAGCAATGATGCCGCGGCTTTTGCGAAAGCCGTTGAAATTGTCGACCGCCGGGAAAAGCCGGTGGACCCGATGCTAATACCCGAGATACCGATGACCGGCCGCCAGGGGGAAGCGGCCAAAGCGGCGGCGCACGCCCACCACGAGAAGATGTGGCCCGCCACGACCGACAAATTCAAGCTGCCGGAGGGCTATCAGATCAACCTGTTCGCTTCTGAAAAGGATTTCCCGATTGAAAAACCGGTGGCAATGAACTTCGACGCGCGCGGGAGGCTCTGGGTTGCTACGATGCCTACCTACCCGCAATATTTCCCCGGCATTCCGGTGCACGACAAAATTGTGATCCTGGAAGACACCGATGCCGACGGGAAGGCAGACAAGCATACCGTGTTTGCCGACGACCTATACCTTCCGTTGGGCTTTGAATTTGGCGATGGCGGCGTATACGTGTCGCAGGAGCCGGATATCCTCTTTCTGAAAGATACCGACGGGGACGGCAAGGCCGATTTGCGCGAAGTCGTCCTAACCGGTTTCGGCTCGGAGGACAGCCACCATGCCACACACGCATTTACCTTCGGACAGGATGGTGCATTGTATTTCAATGAAGGCACGTTCTTGAACTCGCAGGTCGAAACGCCATACGGCCCCATACGTTCCTATGCGGGCGCGACCTACCGCTATGAGCCGCGCACGGCCAAACTGACGCATTACATTTCCTACCCCTATTACAATCCCTGGGGCAGCATTTTCGATAAATGGGGCACACACCTGATCGGCGATGCGTCCGACGGCTCCAACTATTTTGCCCCGCCCATGACCGGCAATGTCACCTATCCCGACAAGCATCCCCGCATTGAGATGTTCACCGAGACGCGTGTCAGACCGACCGCCGGCATTGAAATCGTATCCAGCAGGCAATTCCCAGACGATGTACAGGGCAACTTTTTAGTTAACAACAATATCGGCTTCCAGGGCACGAAACAGCACCGGATCATCCCGCGCGGCTCGGGTATTGGCAGTAAGGAGGTGGAGGCGATCCTGCAATCGGAAGATCCCAATTTCCGCCCGATCGATATTGAATTCGGACCGGATGGCGGCTTGTACATTGTCGACTGGTATAATCCGCTGATTTCCCACGGTGAAAACCCGCCGCGCGACCCCGCCCGCGACAAATCGCACGGCCGGGTATGGCGCATTACTTACAAAGGCAAGCCTGCGATGAAAGTGATCGACGTGTCCAAGCAAAGCATACCGCAGCTGCTGGAAAATCTCAAAGTATATGAAGACCGGTTCAGGTATCGCTCGCGTGCTCAAATCCGCGAAAAACAAGCCTCGGAAGTACTGCCCGAATTGAAAAAATGGGTGGCTGCATTGGATAAAAAAGACCCGCAATACGAGCACAACCTGCTCGAAGGGCTCTGGCTTTTCCAGGATTTCGACCAGGTGCAGCCCGACATTTTGAAAACCTTGCTCCAAGCAAAAGAGCCTCAGGCACGCGCCGCTGCCACAAAAGTGCTTCTCTATTGGCGCGATCGCATTCCCAGCGCGCTGGAACTGATGCGCGCACGGCTGAACGACCAGTCACCCCGCGTCCGGATCGAGGCGATGGTCGCGCTGAGCTATTTCAATTCCGAACAGGCAGTGACCGCCGCTACGGACATTTTCCAGTATCCGGGCGACTATTATATGGATTATGCCATGCACGAGACTTTCCGCTTCCTCAAACCGATCTGGCTGGCAGGCATGAAGCAGGGCAAGACCTTTGGAAAAAATCCGAAACAGGCGCAGCGATACCTGCTCAAACTTACCAACACGCAGGAGCTCGCCGCATTACCGCAAACGTCCGAAGTGCTTACCGCTATCCTGACCAGACCCGATATCGATGCCGCTAAAAAGGGCGAAGCCGCAAACCGTCTTGCAAAAAATCAGCAAACCGGGAAGGTGAAAGTGCTGCTGGATGCCATTTACGAAGAAGAAAAGACCAGAAAATCAAACCAGCCTGGCACGGCCCAACAGGAACTGACCAAACTCCTGCTTGCCAGCAAGCCAGCGGAATTGAAGGCCAGTGAGCAAGAATTGATGCGGTTGATCAACGCCGACACCAGCCAGGTAATGCAAGCCACCGGTTTTGCCGGGTGGATCAGCGCCAGGCTGCCGGAACAATCGCTGCAAGCAGCCATACAGGAAAAAACAGCCGCGTATCTGACGGGCATTTCCATGCTGCCGGATGCCGAATTGAAGGCTTCTTATTTTCAGAAAGTAAAAGAACTCGCACCCCGCGCCCCGGCCGCCGCTTATCCATTACTCATGAAAATGACCCTCGAAAGCGAAACCAAAACGCAGCCGACAAAAGACCTCGTCGCATCGCTGAAAAACGCGCCCGAGCCGGTTCAGAATTCGGCGGCATTTGCGGCGGCAGTCAGGGAGATGAAGGGAATGGTGAGTGCAGTGCCGGAAAAAGAACGGAAAGAAGTGCTATCCATGCTCGAAAATATGGGTACAATCGAACTCAGACTGATAGCAGTGGAAGCCAAAATGGCTTTTGATAAAAAAGCACTCACCGTTCCCGCGGGCAGAGCGGTGACGCTCGTTTTCGAAAATCCAGACCTGATGCCGCATAATGTGGTTATTGTCAAACCCGGAGCCGCCGAAAAAGTCGGCGAAGCAGCCGATGCGATGGCGAGCTTGAAAGATGGTTTCGAGAAACATTTCGTACCATCCACACCAGATGTCCTGTTCGCGACCCCGCTGGTCAATTCCGGAAAAACTTTCCGGTTGGAGTTCAAGGCACCCACTCAGCCGGGTGAATATCCATTTATCTGTTCATTCCCGGGGCATTGGCGCGTTATGCAGGGCATATTGACCGTTGCCAACACCAAAATTCCCTGAAATGCACAGATTAACGCCGTATTTTCTCCTTGCCGGAATGTTATTCTCAGGCGCATGCAGCGTCGCGCAACGCTACATGCGCCTGTATTCCGAAGCAATTCCCAATTCCATTGAAGCGCCCGACAAAGAAACTTTGTCCGCCAATGCGACCGTGGATTCGCTTACGTCGCACGTCTCAATCCCCGGTCTCACTGTTTTTTTACCAAAACGAACCCGCCCGAACGGAACGGCGGTCATTATCTGTCCGGGTGGCGGCTATGGAACATTGCTGACTAAACGCGAGGGAAGCGATGTCGCGCGGGCATTCAACCAACTGGGCGTTACGGCGTTTGTCCTCAAATACCGGTTACCCGACGCGCAGATCATGAAAAACCCTGCTTTGGGTCCCATACAGGACGCGCAGCAAGCGATTAAAACAGTTAGGGAACGCGCGAAGGAATTCGGCATTAACCCCAACCGGATCGGCATCATGGGTTTTTCGGCCGGGGGCCACCTCGCCTCTACCGCAGGGACACATTTCCAAACACGTTACATCGACAAGGCAGGCAAGACCAGCCTGCGGCCTGATTTCATGATCCTGATCAACCCGGTCATCAGCTTCAACGACAGCACCGGACATATCGGCTCGCGCGACAATCTGCTCGGTAAAAATGCCAGCAGGGAGACGATCCGCTTATTTTCAACCGAACTGCGAGTCAGTACCGCCACGCCGCCCGCATTTCTCGTGCATTCCGGCGCCGACGTTGTTGTCCCGGTTTCCAACAGCATTTCCTTTTACAACGCCTTGCAGAAGAATGGTGTTAAAGGCGCGCTGCACATCTATTCCAGGGGAGAGCATGGCTTTCTGACCTACCCGCCGTTCCGGATCTGGTTCGACGACGTGGTGGAATGGATGCGCGCAGAATATCTGATAAGTACGGCGAATTAAATCTGTATTAGCCGGCGAGTGCTCAGGTACTATAAAGAAAGAAAGCCGCTGGCAATGCCGGCGGCCTTAATAAATTGTCCTCAACGTTATTTATAGACAATTCCGGAATATCAGGTTTCCCTTACAATTTAAAGAACCTCAGGGTTCTCGGATCGCTGCCGGCACTTGTGGTAACCGTATAGAGACCCGGCGCGAGCTTGCTGATATCTATTTCGCAGCGAGAACCTGTTGTGGTCCCTAAGGAGGTCAATACAATGTTTCCATTCGAATCGAACAGGGTGAAGACCGGCGCCGATTTCTGGAAAAAATTGGTATGGATACTGATCTTGTCGCCGGCGGGATTGGGGTAAATCGCTGTCACTTCTCCGCTATTGCCGGTGACGAGTAATACCTGGATTTTAGAATATGCGTATGTCCCGTCATGGTCGATTTGTTTCAGTCGGAAATAGTACCTTCCGGCAACCAGGCCATCAATAGTATATTGGTAATGGTTAATAGCATTCCCGCCGTTTTCCCCCACGAAACCTACTTTTACAAAGTCATTCGGATTGTAGCCCATTTCCATTTCGAAGCCGGAATTATTGATTTCATCGGCCGTTTTCCAGGTAAGCAATGCCGTTCCGGATTCTCTCGCGGATACATCGAAGGAAATCAGCCTGACAGGCATCGACGATTTTTCGATGGTGAAATTTTGGTTTGATATATCAAAGAAGACGTTCGGCGAATTGCCATCTGCCGTACTCGTGCTCGCAGCGACTCTGATCCTTGCTTCGGTGGTACCGGTATCGGGCAAGGTGATGGCCGCAGTTCCTGAGTTGGGCACACCATTTGCAAGAATCAATGGGAAAGTGTTCCCTCCATCCAGTGAAACTGAAATATCCACCAGTGTGCAATTGACCGGCGCCGCCGTCGTGCCATTTACGCTCCATTCGACAGTCAGCAAACTATTTCCCTTTTTGGTACCCGAGGGATCGTTGGTCACCAGAAAAGGTCCCGAATTACCGTCAATATCCACCGTTATGTTTTCCGACGTTACGCCACCCAGGTTGTCTCGTACGGTCACCGTGTGGGTTGTTGCAATGCCAACCGAGGGAAGTTTGTCGCCTTTGGCATAATTTGAACCATCAAGCACCGCTGAAAGTCTGGGGAAATATCTTTTTCCCGGGCTGTTGCTTTCATTGGATTGCACAGGTGGATAAGACCTGAAAAACGGCGGCTTGGTCTCATCCGAAAGGGTCGATGCGGTAAGCAATGCCTTATCGGATTCATTGCTGATGTTGGTGCCTTCCCACGAATAGCTGAGCACATCCGCCGCATCGCCGTCGGTGGCGAGTGCTTCCAATGCAAAAGGCGTAGATTTCGGGATCGCATACGTCGTTTGCATAGGTGTAATTGCTGGTACCGCATTGCCGGTGGCGGTTTCGGTAAAGCAATCGAGCGTAGCGATGTAGGTGTTGGCCTGGTCGAGGCTAACTGCATGGAAGTTCAGGAACGGGGCATAAGGAGCCTCATAATCATCATTCCCCACTAGTCCCGAACCGGCGTCGCTGTTGCTGCACGTGTACCCGTAGCTCATGATCGTAGTTCCCGCTCCTGGTTCGACCGACGTTGCGAATGCGCGGGTCGTACATACGGGCACGTTGCTGTTGTACGAGTGCGACATACCGAACTGGTGCCCTACTTCATGGGCAACAAGTTGAAAATCAAAAACCTCCGCATAGGACCCGTCTCCCACCCCTGAGGCGCCCTGCGCTTTCTCGGAAGGAACGCAAACCGAAGGGTTGGCCGCAAGCCCACCACCGGAGCCACCTGAGTATCCTAATACGTGACCTACGTCGTAGCCGGCATTGCCAAGCGCAGCATCCAGGTTTTCCTGGTTCTGCGCGAGCATAGCGTCTTGGTCGTCGTTGTTATAAGGATCCGTGGCGGCGTTCGTATAAACCAGTGTTTCATCACTTACGAGCACAAAGGCCACACTCAGCTCTTTCTGAAAAACGGCGTTTAAGTTGTTTACATAGTTTGTCAATGCATTGAACGCCGATATTTGCGTCCCTCCTTTTTGTGCCGTGAACTCGGCAGTAGCTGCCATAGCCAGTTTGAATGTCCTTAATGTGCCTCCTGTGGGTAATGCGGCGCTTATCCTCTGATTACCCGCATTGGTGCCGGGAAGTTGCTGCCCCAAATCCAACGCGGCGCACCGGTTGTTTGTATTTTTTAATTTGCTGTTCTCCGGACTTACAGCGTCTCTCGCGAAATAGCTTTGATACAGACTATCAGAACTGTTATCGAGCTTTTCAAAATAGACTGCATCGCTTTCAATGCCCAAAATGATTGCACTGAATCCGCTGGAAGTGAAATTGATCCGTAAAGAATAATTCGGATGCTGTTTTCCGTTGCCTGAATACGTTTTGATTTCAGGGTGCTTTTTGGCAACCGACGGCGCCAGGATCGAAGATTCGAAGATCTCGAAAACTTCTACATTGCCATTGGGTAAGGGCACCTCCAATGGAATACCGCCTGCCTGCTTTCGGGGAAATTCAGGTTGCGCCGTTGCCAGGTAATTTTTCATCCCCGCACTGTGTACGCGATGAACCGAAAATCTGGAAACGTTCGCGATTTCACGTGCCCGCGAGGCGTCGCTGATTTTTGTCTCAACAAAGAACCCTTTCTGCGCGAACGCAATCTGGAAAAGAAACGCGAATAAAAATGTAAAGTGAATCTTCATATTGGATAGTTGTGAATTGATATAATGGCTTTAACCGGGCGACGATCGTTAACTGTTTTTAATATCCCAGGAATTTGACAATAGTGCTGTTGGGGAAGTGCACAGGGCAAACTTTCCCTCTCGCGCAAAACGTGCAAGGGTTTTTCATAAAAACGGGGAGAAATTTAGTGAACAGGCTATCGGTTAGTCATAAACGTGAGTATATATACGCATGCTAAAATGAGGTGGTGATCCGACTCGCATTACAATGCTGATCCGCCGCTATCAGATCTTTGACAGCGCAAATGTAAAGGGGCATTGCGCAAACCTTCAAGGCTTGCTATACCTGAATTCCCGAATTCTGACACAAGTTTTGCCGCAAATTGAACTATTTATATTTCAA
>DATMSL010000716.1:0-5519 GCA_035565435.1 Dyadobacter sp.
ATTTCAAAACGCGCCTATGGAAACGCCCTTCCTGGAAAAACAAGTACGGCTTCCGTTCTCAAACCGAACGGTTTCAGTCAAATATGCGCTGGTGCACGCCTGCTACTGGCTGCTGGTGACAGGCTTTTTCCTGTACGAAAAGCGCTACCTGATTTTCAAGGCAAGCCTCAACTATTTCGCGATCTGCGTCGCGGCTCGCGTGGTCCTACTGATCGTCATTGCGTACCTGAACCTGCATTACTTTTTGCCTGAATACCTTTCAAGGAAAAAGTACGGCCAGTATTTCGGAATGGTGCTGTTGTCGATCCTCGGATACCTCCTCATTCAATCTTTCTTTGACTACTATCTGTATGGGTACGTGATCGGTCCGATGCGGAACAGCAATATCGTGGAGGCTCTGTCCTATAACTTTTTCAGCACACTCTGGTACCTGGCGCTGATGGTCGCCCTCAAACTGAGCATCGATTGGTACGAGCAGCAGCGTATCCTGCAAAAGATCGTGGTCGAAAAGCTGAATGCGGAGGTCAATTTCCTCCGCTCGCAGGTAAACCCGCATTTCCTTTTCAATATCCTCAACAACCTGTATGCATTGACCTTAAAGAAATCGGATCTGGCGCCGGAAGTGGTATTGAAATTATCCGAAATGATGGAATACATGCTCTACGACAGCGACGACAGCACGGTTTCGCTCGACAAGGAAATCTGTTATTTGCACAACTATATTGAGCTCGAAAGGATCCGCTACGACAATAATCCGGACATTTCGCTGGAAATAGCCGGCGACCCCGACGGAAAAGAAATCGCCCCGCTGCTGCTATTGCCGTTGGTCGAAAATGCATTCAAGCACGGTGTAAGCCGCAAATCCGAGAAAGGCTGGCTGCATGGGAAGATACACGTCGGCTCATCGGCCTTGAAAGTAACGATTGAAAACAGCAAATCGAATCCTGCGGGGAAGGCCGCGGCGAATGATAGTAAAGGAGGCATCGGCCTTGCCAACCTCCGCAAGCGGTTAGAACTGCTGTACCCGTCGCGCCACAGCCTGCGAATCGATGATCAAAAAGAACGTTTCAGTGTTTTTATGGAAATCAATTTGGCTAATGCATAATCAGACCTTGCCATGAAAAAGTACATCCTGCTTCCCCTTTTAATATTTACAGTCGGCGCTGCGGTAAGCTGGGTCACACCCGGCTTCGTATCGCCCGAACCTGAAATATTCGTCGCTGCTACGCCCTGCGACGCCGTCCCGAGACATTTGCTGGCGATCCCCGCCAACCTCGGTTGCGAAATGATCAAATGGCGCCTCACGCTCCGCCGCGATCCGCGCAACCTCGGCCGCGACGATTTCAAACTGCAATACACCTACGGCATGACCAAGCCCGGCACGCAGGGTTTCATGAATGATGGGTTCAGCAAGGAGATTTCGGGCAAATGGGTTATTTCCAAAAACACCGGCAAGACACCGGGCAATCAGATTTTCACCTTGCAGCCAACCTCCCCGGAAGGCACGATTTCCTTCTTGCAAATGAGCGACCGCATGCTGCATTTGTTGGATACACAAGGTAATCTAATGATCGGCAATGCGGGTTTCAGTTATACTTTCAACAAACAGAACGCTAATCTGTAACAAACGTCCGTCAGCCATGAAAACCTTGTTTTTCCTCTCCGCGTGCATCATAACGCTGCAAAACGTAACGGCACAATCCGTGATACCCGCCAATGTGCCTTCCCAAACGACCACCCGCACCCCCATTGCCGAAGGCCCGAATGTGTGGGGCGTATTCCATGGCCGCGTGCCTTGCCAAACCATGGCGCCGATCATGCACATTTCTGTCCAGGCCAACTGCGAAAAACTAAAATGGGGATTTACGTTCTATCAAGACCCTCAAACCAAAAACCCGACTACTTACCAATGGGATGGCTCACTTTTCCGGGACAAACCGCGAACCGGTAAATGGGCGCTCGTGAAAGGCTCCGCCGAAAACCCGGATGCCACCGTCATCCAACTGGACCCCGACCAGCCCGAAAAATCGATTTTCCTGCTGAAAGGTGATGAAAATGTATTATTTATACTCGACGGTTCGAAAAAACTCATGGTCGGCGGCGACTATCTGAGCTATACCTTCAACCGGGTTTCCAACCGGGTCTCCAACCGGGTCACTGACTGATTTTCCGGACAAAAATCCTGACGTATGCTGCAATGCGTGATCATCGATGACGAACCTCTCGCGAGGGAGATACTGGAAGAATACCTGCTCAAATCGGGGATTACGGGCGCTGTGCAGTTCGGCAACGCCCGTGACGCGCTCGCGTACCTGCAAGCGCACGAGCCGGATGTCCTGTTTCTGGATATTGAAATGCCTGAAATGAACGGCATCGACTTCCTGAAATCACTCACGCAGCCGCCCGTAACCGTTTTCACCACCGCCTACCGCGACTATGCCTTCGAAGGTTACGAGCTGGGCGTTATTGATTTTCTGTTGAAACCCATTTCATTTAGTCGTTTCCAGCATGCCCTCGAAAAAGTGCATGATTTCCTGCAATTGAAAGAACAGAATGCAGACCTCGAACAAAATCTCTCGGAAGAGAAGCCGGACTTTGTATTTGTCAAAAGCGGCGTCCAGCGCATCCGCCTCGCTTTCGACGATATTTCCCACATCCAGGGCCTGAAAGACTACGCCATTATCCACACCAGCACCGGCAAAGTCGTCATCAAAGGCTCTGTCAAAGCGATGCTCGACATTTTCCCGCCCGCCCGCTTCCTGCGTGTGCATAAGTCGTTCATCGTGGCGATCGACAAAATCCGCCGCATTGAGCGCAACCGGATTATCTGGGAAAGTTACCAGATTCCGATCGGAAGGAATTATAAGGAGGAGGTAATTGGATTGATAGGCCGCTAATTATTCGCCGGCCATAGTCAGTATTTGGTCAAATACCTTTTGAGAATATCTGAAATTCGTCTGCTGGATCTTTTCCAGCAATGGTCTTACCGAACTTATAATGCTCAGATGTTTTGCTTTTAAGAAAAGGCCTAACGTTCCGGTAATATCTATCCCCGCCTTTTGCGCCACTTTTCTTGCCTTAAAGTCGTCAAGAACCAGCAAAACGCGTTCAAGTTCTAACGCAAGGGCAATTGCGCTGGCTTCGCCGGGATCCAGGTCAAATACATATTGGCTATTTGGTTTTTCTATGAAACGAATGGTAAACCATTCCGGCAAATCATTACCGAATTCATAGGCGATTTCCTGCGTTACTGTAACGAGCCCGAAGATAGATTTGAGAAGACCCAGCTCCCCGATTTTGTCTAAAAGAATAAGACAGCTGGTGTCGGCAATAATTACTTCATATTCTTTCTGCATCGGCTAACATGTCTGAGACCGGATAGTTCAATAATGAAACTCCATAGTCCCCCAATAGCTCCGCAAATGTACGTTTGGTCAGCCCGGCCATCTCTGCCGCCTGCCCCAACGATAGCTTTCCCGATTCATACAACTTGGCAGCAATGAAACGGACGGTGTCATTCTGATGTTCCCCGAGGCTGTCGGGTACTTGTAGTGTGATTGTTGTCATATGTTAAAAATACGAAACTTGGCAGGCATTATCAAATTCAAGTCTATATAACTGCCGCAGGTGGCCGTTATCTCAACGCGGAAGTTTTAACAATGCTATCAACTTCAAAGCAGCCTCATCCCGCGCATTCAACTGCAACACCCTCCTCGCATACCGCAACGCGCCATCCCGATTATCCATTTTATAGTAGGCCGAAGCAATACGCCCCAGCACAGAAACATCCGAAGAATCGACCGGCAAGCGCGCCCGGAGCGAAACCACCTCCTGCACGAGCGCACGCACGCGCGTGAGATTGAAGCCCGATGTGTTGTTATCAACAGCATAATCGAGGTAGGGAATGGCTTTTTCGGGCTCGTCCATTTTCAGTAATAGTACAAAAAGGTAACGGGCCGTTTCGAACGAGGGCGCTATGCTGAATGCCTTTTGAAAACTGAACAATGCATTTCGCTCATCGCCTAGCTGACCGCTCAGCATAGCCGATTTGGAATACAATGCGGCATCGGCCGGCTGTTCAAGGATTAATGCCTCCACGATTTCCCGCGCTTCCCGGTAGTTTTGGCCTTCTATGTAATGGTTATAGGCCTGGTCCATCGCATTTTCCCATGAAATACGCCGGTAAGCCAGGTCGAATGCGACGCGTTCTTCGAAGGTTTCTATTTTGACTGAATCCCGATCCAGCGCGGCATTGAATGGCCAGCTGCTTTTCAGATTAGCGACTTTATAAACCCCTGCGAGCGAATCGATCGACGGCACCGGCATTTCATTCCGGAGTCGGGCAAAAGACATTTCCGAACCCGGCGCCGGACAGATAATTTTCGCCTTTTTCAGTGCTTCATAAAATGCATCGGACATCAGTGCATATCCTTTCAGATCAGGATGAACGTGTTCCAATATGAGTCCCTTTCCGATGATCCCGTTCGTCGATGCTGTTTCAAAAAAGTGTTTTACATCCACCAAATGCGCATTGGGATGCTTGTCGACAAGCTGCCTGATGATTTGATTAAATTCCTCAGGCGCCCGGAAACGCAACCCGTCCAGGTCACGCGCCCGCGAAAAATGCCCGAGTGCCGCCCCTGTATTACCACGGGCCAATTCGAGTTCACCAAGGTAATAATGGCAAAGGGCATGCAACTGATAATTCTCTGTTGCCTTCCGGAAATGGCGATATGCTTCCGTGCTATCCGCTTTTTGTAGGAAATTCAACGCCATACCATAGTTCTGTACAAAACCGGGAAAACGCGTGCTATCAGCCTGAAAGCTTACGAAAGGTTTAAGATCACAGTCATTGCTGACGAGGTTTCCAATGAAAACAGGCACATTTTGACGGGCAAAAATATCCAGCACTTCGCCCATATTTGCCCGGAATTGCTCTACCCCACGCTTATACAACTCTGATTGGTACGGAATCCGTTGCTCACCGACCATCCGCCGCATGCGTGTACCGTCGTTTTCGGATTTACCGGTCGAGCCTAATGCCAGTACTTTCTGATACCATTCAGCGCCCAGCTGTATGATTCTAAGGGAACGTAAGTGCAGTATAGCATTCACCAAAGCAGGACTCCCTTTCAACTGTTCGGTAGATCCCACACCCATCGCGCCGTAGTACTCATTATGTCCCGTGTAAATCAAAACCGCATCGGGCTGGTAACCGACCAACTCGCGCGCGAAGCCGAGAACAGTGTAGGAATTCACAGCCGTCAAAGCCAGATTGACGATCTCGAAATGCTGATCAGGGAATGTGCGCGACAGCCGGTATTGCAGCCAGCGATGGAAAGACCCATTATGGAAATAGGGATAGCCAATGGTTGTCGACTCGCCCAAAACGAAAATGCGACGGGTACCAGGCGCCTTCTCTTTTCGAAAACGCTCCACATTACCGGTCGTCGCATTCTTCTGATTGATGAAGTATCGTTTGGACGCGTCAGGGTTTAGGAATAGGTAATTTTTGTTAT
>DATMSL010000717.1:0-3114 GCA_035565435.1 Dyadobacter sp.
AAAAATTTGTATAATCAGCCCTTATCTAAAATAAGACCGCAAAAGTAGGAATTTTTTTAAAAAATTTCAAGAAATGCTGCGGTTTTAATGTGTGGCGAAGCGGCGTGCTTTCCATTTCGATGTGCTTGTATTCACTTCCTCATTCTGAACAGGTTTGCTTTCCGGCGAAGCATCGCTGAGAAGCGCCGAAATCAGCGCTGCAAGGCCCGCGACTTCGTCATCGGTTTTTGTACTTAACACATCCGGGCTGAAATACCGGCCTACAAAATTGGTGTCGAAGCTCCCATTCACAAATGCGTCGTGCTGCATGACGAACCGGCAGAACGGAAGCGTGGTCTGCAAGCCGCTGATCTGGTACTCGTCGATGGCCCTAATCATTTTTCGGATCGCTGCATCGCGGTTTTCGCCGTAGGTGATAAGCTTGGCAATCATCGGATCGTAGTAGATCGGGATTTCCATACCCTGTTCAAAGCCGTCATCTACGCGTACGCCGTTACCGTCGGGCTTCACATACGTGTGCAATGTGCCGATGTCAGGCAAGAAATGATTGGTCGCTTCCTCGGCATAAACCCTGATTTCAATGGCATGGCCGCGGATCTGTAAATCTTCCTGTGCGATGACCAGTGGCTGTTCTTCCGCGATTCTGATCATCTCTTTTACCAGATCCACGCCGGTGATCATTTCCGTCACCGGATGCTCCACTTGCAAGCGCGTATTCATTTCGAGGAAATAGAAATTTCGGTTCTCATCCATGATAAACTCCACTGTTCCCGCACCATAATAGTTGCAGGAGCGTGCGACGTTCACCGCGCAGTGTCCCATTTCCTCACGGATTTCGGGAGTAATGGAAATCGAAGGCGCTTCTTCGACCACCTTCTGGTGCCGCCGCTGGATAGAGCATTCCCTTTCGAAAAGATGGATAATGTTGCCATAATGGTCGCCTAGTACCTGGATTTCGATGTGCTTAGGGGAGGTAATGTACTTTTCAATGAAAACAGACCCGTCTCCGAATGCTGCCTGCGCTTCGCTTACGGCGCGGTCCATTTGCTCATCGAATTCCGCTTCGCTTTCTACCACGCGCATACCTTTCCCGCCACCGCCGGCACTGGCTTTGATGAGAATCGGATAGCCAATGCTGCTGGCAATGCGTTTGGCTTCGTCACGGTCGTCGATTGCGTCCGGTGTGCCGGGGACCATCGGGATATTGTATTTCGAAGCCGCTTGCTTGGCAGCCAGTTTACTTCCCATGACCTCGATTGATTCCGGCGAAGGACCTATGAAGATCAGCCCGGCTTCTTTTACCCGTTTCGCAAAACCTGCATTCTCGGAAAGGAAGCCGTAACCCGGGTGGATCGCGTCGACCCCCAGGTCTTCGCAGACTTTCAGGATTTTATCAATATTTAAATACGATTCCGAAGAAGGCGCCGCGCCTATGCATACGGCTTCGTCGGCGTAGCGCACATGCGGGGAAGTGCGGTCGGCCTCGCTGAACACCGCGACCGTCGCGATGCCCATTTCCCGCGCGGTACGCATGATTCTCAAAGCAATTTCGCCCCGGTTGGCGATTAGAATTTTTCGGATTTGGGGCATAAAAATGGTGGTAAGGTTTGGAATACCGAGTGCCGAATAAAGGCACTCTTCCCATTAATTTACTAACTTACCGTAGGTTGCAATGACGAAGGTCTTTTTTTAGTTAAATGTAAATTTTTTATTTTTGCATTTATCTAACATTTAAATCATCAGTTACCCACATAAAAAAAGAGAGAGTGGATATTTTCGAGAAATTGCGCAACAACTCAGGTCCGATCGGAACTCCGGCCAAAATGCTGAACAGCCACCATTATTTTTCGTTTCCGATGCTGGAAGGAGAGCTTGGGCCGCGCATGAGATTTATGGGACGGGAAGTGCTGAACTGGAGTCTCAACAATTACCTGGGTCTGGCGAACCATCCTGAGGTTCGCAAAGCGGACGCCGAAGCCGCTGCCAAGTGGGGCCTCGCGTACCCGATGGGCGCAAGGATGATGTCGGGAAACTCTACCCTGCACGAAACGTTTGAAAAGGAACTGGCGCAGTTTGTCGGTAAAACAGATGCATTTCTCCTCAACTACGGTTACCAGGGCGTAATGTCCGCGATCGAATGTCTTTGCGACCACCGAGACGTGATCGTGTACGACGCCGAATCGCATGCATGTCTGATCGATGGTATCCGCCTGCACAAAGCGAAACTGGGCGAATATTACAAGTTCAACCATAACGACATGGTGAGCCTTGAAAAAAACCTGATCCGCGCGACCAAGCTAGCTGAAGAAAAAGGCGGCGGTGTGTTGGTGATTACCGAAGGCGTTTTTGGAATGTCGGGTAAAGTGGGCGATCTGAAAGCGATTGCAGAACTGAAAAAGAAATATAGTTTCCGTTTGCTCGTGGACGATGCGCACGGTTTCGGAACGATGGGTGAAACAGGTGCCGGGGTAGGCGAGCTGCTGGGGGTGCAGGATGAAATTGACCTGTACTTCTCCACATTCGCGAAGTCGATGGCGGCTATCGGAGCGTTCATCGCTTCGAACGACCCGGAGATCATTATGTTCCTCAAATACAACATGCGTTCGCAAACCTACGCGAAAGCACTCCCGATGCCTTACGTAGAAGGCGGCCGCAGACGTCTTGAGATGATCAAGCAAATGCCGGAATTGCGTGCGAAGCTTTGGGAAAACGTGAAGGCTATGCAGGACGGTTTGCGTGCCCGTGGCTTCAATATCGGTGAAACCGAGTCGCCTGTAACACCGGTTTTCCTTCATAGCGAGGGCGGTGTTCCCGAGGTTACCCGCATGGTGCGCGACTTGCGCGAGAACATGGGAGTTTTCTGTTCGATCGTGGTTTACCCGGTAGTACCGAAAGGCCAGATCATGCTTCGCATCATTCCAACTGCTTCGCATACGCTCGAAGATGTTGAATATACACTGAATGCCTTCACGACGCTCGCCGAGAAACTTAAAAACAGAGTTTATCAGAGCGACGCGGTACAAGAAGTCGTGGAATAGTTATAAAACCGCTTTTTTTGCGTGCAGAGGGCTTTTTTTGAAAAAGCCCTCTTTTTTATTTACTATTGGACAATAA
>DATMSL010000718.1:0-2945 GCA_035565435.1 Dyadobacter sp.
GCATAACCACATCTCCTTCCGCCATTTCTTCTCCGTATTCCCCGGATTTAAAGGTGAAATTAGTGCCGCTGCCGTCGGTTCCGATATTTTTGATTTTGGAATGGACCGGATACAGTCCATACGCGTCATTGGCGAATTGGGAATAAGTCCAGCGGATAGCCCACGAATCTATCACACCTTTTTGTTGCTTGGCAAGCATTGGCCATAGGTCGTCACCGCCCTGGTTAAATGCACTTTGCCGTTTGTCGTCGTTTTTCAGGCTTTGAAAATCACGCACCTGCCAATCGGCCTTTGCCCATTTGTGTGCCCAGGTTCCCCAGCCCCAGGAGCTTGCCCGCGGTACCAGGTACAGGTCATGCGGGTAACTTTCCGGAACGTCGATAGGTGGAGTGTAGCCGGTTACCGAAAAAATATCAGATCGCCCGGCATAGACGTCCAGCGCCTGGTTCATGAACGACAAAAAGTCGGCAGTACTCAGCATATCGTCTTCCAGTACAATCACATCGGTGTGTTTGGAAAGCACATAGCTGATTCCCTCGATCACAGAAGCCGCCAGGCCTTTGTTTCGTGGAGATTCGAAGATCGTCACACTTTTGAAACCCGTAATGCCGGAAATGTATTCGCGTACCTTATTCACAGCTTCCGCCTCTTGCATGTGCTTAGGCCCGTCGGAATAAATATACAACTCACTTTCGGAAGCGAGTGCATTCATTTGCAGGCTCTTGACAGTCTGCTGCAAATGCCAGGGGCGGTTATAGCAAAAAAGGACGATCGGGGCACGGGCGCGCATGAGCTCATTTGTCAGTTATCGTTGCAAAAGTAGGCCGAATCGTTTCTAAATCACAACAAATGCGAAAGTAGTAAAAAGTCAGGGCGGCGAGTTTTGGTGGCCAAACTGTACTACCTTTGCAGAAAAACTGTCGTCGAAGTCGTTGAAAATAATATGCGTGATGGGGGCGCGGCCCAATTTTGTGAAGGTAGCGGCCCTGTACAGAGCCTTCTCAAAATGTCCGGAGTTTTCCGTCAGCCTGGTACATACCGGTCAGCATCACGACGATGCCATGTACAAGGTATTTCTGACGCAGCTAGGCCTTCCTGAACCGGATTTCTCTTTGTGCATCCACGGCGGTTCCCACACCAGGCAGACTGCCGAAATCATGCTGGCTTTCGAAAAGGTGCTTTCCAGCGAATCTCCGGATCTAGTGATCGTTGTCGGCGACGTCAATTCGAGTTTGGCTTGCGCATTGGTGGCGGCAAAAGAAGGTATCAAGTTGGCGCATGTGGAGGCCGGTTTGCGGAGCGGCGACAGAAGTATGCCCGAGGAAGTCAACCGCATTTTGATCGATCATATGTCCGACGAGCTTTTTGTTTCAGAGGAAGCGGCTGTGAGTAATCTGCAAAATGAAGGTGTAGCGTCGGGCAAGATCCATTTCGTGGGTAATGTAATGATCGATTCGCTGGTTTATTGCCGGGAAAAGGCATCGGAGCTACAATTGCTGGCAGATTTGGGGTTGGAAAAGGGTGGCTATATGGTGTTGACGATGCATCGGCCATCAAATGTAGATTCAGCACTGGACCTGACATTGCTGGTGGATTTGATACGAGCCTTGTGCAAAATCAGGCCGGTCGTTTTCCCGGTGCATCCCAGAACGAAATCGAACCTCATCGGCAATGGATTCTGGGGCCAGCTTGAAAATGAGAGCGGCCTGTATTTGCTGCCGCCCCAGGGTTATCTGGAATTTATCAGCCTGATTTCCAATGCAGCGCTCGTGATCACCGATTCCGGCGGCGTGCAGGAGGAAACTACATTTCTGGGCGTGGCCTGCGTGACTTTCAGGAAGTCCACGGAACGCCCGTCGACAATCAGGGAGGGGACGAACCGGCTTGTAGGTGATTTGGACGTTGCTTATGCGATGGGTATTATAAGTGAAATTATAAACGGAGAGAAGAACCAAACTTCTTTGCCTGCGCTATGGGACGGCCTTGCGTCGGACCGCATTGTGCAAATAATCCAAAAGAAGTATTTAAAATAGATTGACGTGGGAATTGTTGTACGACAAAGCTTAAAGGCGGGGATTGGCTCTTATATCGGGGTTGGGATCGGGATTATTAATCAAATGTATGTTTCTACCAAATTTCTTTCGGTAGAAGAATTGGCGCTGACCCGGCTGCTTTTCGAAAACAGTTTACTTTTTGCTGCTTTTGCACATTTGGGTACGCCGCTCATCGCGGATAAGTTTTTTGCAAAATTCAGGGATGATGATTCCGGGCATAATGGCATATTGCCGCTTCTTTTGGGTTTGCCGTTTGTGGGAGGATTACTATTCACGATTCTTTACCTGCTATGTTCGGGATGGATACAAGAGTATTATTCCGAAAACTCCCCATTATTGATCAAATACCATATTCTGGTAATTCCTCTTACGATATTCTGGCTATACCTGGCGGTATTGGAATCATATTGCCGGAATAATTCGCGCATTGCCGTTCCTAACTTTATCCGTGAAGTTTTCCTGCGATTGGCCAACATAATGGTCATTCTGATGTTCGGATTCGGCTGGGTGAGTTTCCAGGTGATGCTCTGGCTACTGATCGCATCTTATGGCCTGGCCCTGATCTCGCTGATATTTTATATTCACAAGCTGGGGAAATGGTATTGGTTTAAACCCAATCCGCAAATACTCACCGGATCATTATTCAGAAGCATGCTCGCTTACGGGAGTTTCTCGATTCTCGGAGGCATAGGCGTAAACCTGATGCTTTTTATCGACCGCTCGATGCTCGCGGGGGAGCGGGGGCTTATTCAGACAGGGATATTTATCATTGCCGCATATATAGCCGGGGTAATTGAAATACCGAAGAAAGCTATTTCACAAATATCCATTCCTTTATTATCCACTTCCCTGGGGAAAGAGGATTATGAATTTGTCCGTCAGATCAACGTC
>DATMSL010000719.1:0-6656 GCA_035565435.1 Dyadobacter sp.
GTCCCTCCTGTGCATTAAAAACGCTTACTCTGATCAATAACCCGGATTCTGAGTCAGTTTCGGGTTAATCAGGATTTGCGGTGCCGGCAGCGGCAGGAAGTATTCGTTCTCGGTGTAGACGTAGTCTGTCGAGTTGAACGGTACATTTCCTCGTGCCACAGTTGGTTTTGCACGTTCCTGCGCGCCGTGCGCATTCATAAAGGCTGCCCATTCAGCAGGTGTTTTGGTCCTTTTCAAATCAAACCAGCGGTGGTTTTCGAATGCCAGCTCCAACCGCCGTTCTTTCAAAACCGCCGTTCTGAACGCCACTTTATCCGCGATTGCGAGATCCGCGAGGCCTGCACGTTTCCGGATCTGGTTGAGATAACCAAGTGCTTCCGCATTCGGGCCGGACTGCTCGTTGATCGATTCCGCCAGCATCAGAAGGACATCGGCATACCGCATTACCGGCCAGTTGGAATTGGTACGGTTTACAATCGTGTGCGGGTAGTTGTACTTGACAACATAAGGCACCTGATAAGTGGTTGTATCCAGCTTGAAATTGGGCCTCAGAGAGATATCTTTCCGCAAGTCCCCTTTTTCATAAGCCGCCATGATGTCGTTGGTCGGAACATTACGGCCGCCGTTCGATCCCGCCGCGAAGCCCGTCACCGCGCCTTTCGAAACCCGTGGAGCAAACACGTATTCGAAATTACTCCACTCACCCAGGTCGTTATCGCCCTGGTACTGGATTTCGAAGATCGATTCTATCCCGTTTTTCTTGGAGATATTATAATTATCGGCATAGTTCGTGTTTAATGCATATCCCAGGGTAGTTACCTCTTTCAGCGTCGTGATCGCGTCGGCGTACTTTTTCTGCGTCAGGAAGGATTTGCCCAGCAGACTTAATGCAGCCCCTTTCGTAGCGCGGCCAAGATCGCCCGCAGCAGCATATTTCGCGGGTAGAGCGGCTGCCGCTTCTTTCAGGTCTTTCTCGATTTGCGCCCATACATCGGCCTGAGGCGATCGCACGAGTTCAAACGCCGGATCAGGAATTTCCAACGTGGAAGTGACGATGATAACATCGCCGAAATACTGGACCAGGTTGAAGTACATGTACGCACGCAGGAATTTGAGCTGTCCTTCGGCCTCCTTGCGGCTGTTTTCACTCATCGTGGCATTTACCATTTTTTCGAGCGTCAGGTTACAGTTGTACATGGCTGCATAGTAACCGTTCCATAGGTTGGCGATTTCGCCGTTGCCTGAATTTACCGTGGCAAATTCAAACGCTTCCCAGCCGCCTGCCCCACCGCGATCGGAAGGATTCAGGTCAATGGTCGTATTGTCGGTTTGAAATTCACCAAATAAATAGGCGGTATTGTTCAATGCCTGAATCTGGCTGTAAACGCCGCTGACGGCCTGTTTTACCTGCTCTTCATTTTTATAAAACAAATCGACTTCGACCTTCGTTGGGTCGGTCTGATTGAGGAAATCTTCGCTGCATGACGACAGGCACATTGCCAGAGCGATTCCGAGTATCGTTGCTTTTTTCATCTTCGTCATTTTTAGAAGTTAACTTTAATGCCTGCCGAGAACGTTCTGGGTACCGGATACGACTCGTCATCGTTGTTGAGCTCCGTTCCACCGCGAACACCTGCATCGGGATTGTTGCCCGGGTACTTCGTGATGAGTAACAGGTTAGCCGCATTAATGAAGATACGTGCGTCGGACAGAATGCCATCCACTTTGGGAAGCGTGTAGCCGATTGTGACGTTTTTAATCCATGTATGGCTTCCGTCATACACATACCGCTCGCTGCTTTCGCGTGACCATTTGAAGTAGTCGGTACCTCCCTGCGAATTCTTGGCATTAGGATTCGAACCCGGGTTTTCCGGTGAACGCCACCGGTCTTTCGCTTTTTCCAGCACGTTGAAAACACCGTCCATATTCATCGTCGATGCTTCGATGTTCCGGTAAATGTCGAACTTATGGGCTCCCATCAGCAACACGCTCACATCGAAGCGCTTATAGTCGGCACCGACAGTCCATCCCCAGTTGAATTTCGGATTGGGGTTACCGATCTCGGTCATGTCTTTGGTATCGTAGGAAACGATGCCATCGGGGCCGCCGTCCGGCGCACCGTGCAAATCAGCGAATTTCATCGCCCCCGGCACGGCGCCTTCCTGCAACGGAGAAGCATCGATCTCCGCCTGGGTGTTGAAGATTCCCAGCTTTTTATAGCCGAAAATCATACCGATGGGCCGGCCCACCTGCTGAATGTTATACCCGCCATACTGGCTTCCTTGCAGGATAAAGTCATTTTGCCCGCGGATTGCCAGGATTTTGCTCCGGTTGAAAGTGATGTTCGCATTGGTCCTGAAATTAACCTGACCGATTTTCATCCGATAGCTTGCCGCAAGTTCCACTCCATGGTTCTGGACTTTCCCGAGATTTTTTAGGGTCGAGGTGAAGCCCGAGACCGCGGGTATATTGTAACCCAGCAGCATGTCATCTGTTATTTTTTTGTAATATTCGGCAGTAAATACGAGACGGTTGTTGAAAGTTGCCAGGTCAAGTCCGATGTTCAGCTGGTTGGACTTTTCCCAGGTCAGTTCCGGGTTGGCAAAACGGTTTACGGTCTTGCCGATCGACAATGAGTTATTGAAGACATAGTTGTTCAAAGTCAGGAACGCAAGACTGGCGTAGTTACCATCGTCGCCGGCATTCTGCGCGGTACCGAAGTTATTATTGGCACTCACCTGATAGGTATTATTGCCAGTCATCCCCCAGCTTCCGCGTACTTTCAGGTCGGTGAGCCAGGCCATTTTGGGAATAAATGATTCCTCGGAAAGTCTCCAACCTACGGACACCGCCGGGAAGTTGCCGAACTGATGACCTTCGCTGAACCGTGAGCTGCCCTCCCTGCGGAATGATGCAGAGAACAGGTAACGATCTTTGAACGAGTAGTTTAAGCGAGCCAGGTAGGCCAGCATGGTCCATTTGCGCTCCATCGAAAATGAAGAGCGGATGGTTGCGTTGCCCAAGAACGGCGCGAGGTCGTCAGGAAACGTATTGCCCGAGCCGTACAACCCTTTTACGACCTCCTGTTGTGCGGTGTAACCCAGCATCGCGTCCAAGTGGTGATTTTCCCCGAAATTAACATTATAGGTAAGCAGCTGATCAGCCGTGTAGTTTTTCAGCTCTTCGGCGTCATCACGCTCGCTAGCCAGGCGGGGAGGCGCGCCATTGGACCCCGTAGCGATGGCCAGGCCGATCGTCGAGGGTACGTATTCCTTATATTTGTTGTAGTTGATCTTTGCATTGACGGACGTTCTGAATTTCAGACCCTTAGCAATGTTGAAATCAATGTAGCCGTTTGCGAGTACATCGGCGATGTTCCGGTCGCGATCGATGTTTTTCAGCAAGTATAACGGATTCGGAAAGCCGAAAATATCACCTACCCCATTGTAGTACGGGATCAGCTCACCCTTCTGATCATAGGCAGGATAGCGCGGGTCGCTGATGAGCGTGAGGCCCACCAATGCGCTGCGGCCATCCGTTGCTGCGAGGCTTGACCGCGAGTAGCTTCCGGCGATGTTGACACCCATTGAAATGTATTTGTTGATGTCCCCGGCCAGGTTAGTGCGGACTGATGCACGGTCGTAATCGGTGTATTTCAACGCACCATCCTCTTTATAATAGCCTATCGAGACCATCGATTTGATCGGTCCTTTTCCCGACGACAGCGATACGTTTACATCCGTATAAGGTGCATTGTTGTTCAGAATCAGGTCGAACCAGTTGGTCGAATACTTGGTGTCCTCCGGATTGCGAAAGTCGATCGGTATTTCCTCATTCGTAGGCTGCCTTTTCTTATCCAGCACGAAGCGGCCGATGAATACCTCTTTCTTGAACTGTGCGAAGTCTTTGCCATTCAGTACTTTGGTTTTTCTGGAATCAGGAACGTTCTGAACGCCATAGTCAATGGAGACATTTAGATTTGTTTTGCCTTCCTTGGCCGATTTCGTCGTTATCAGCACCACACCATTCGAACCGCGTGCGCCGTAAATAGCTGTCGAAGCAGCGTCTTTCAGAACAGTAATAGTTTCGATATCGTTGGGGTTCAGATTTTGGCCTACCGAGATACCCACAGGAAATCCGTCAATTACATACAACGGGTCGCTGCCAGCCCCGAGAGAGCTGATGCCCCGTACCTTCACTTCGAACTGCTGGCCCGGCGTACCGCTTTTCTGTTTGATAATCACCCCTGGCGCTTGCCCCTGGATCATCCGCGTGACGTTGGATTTGGGGACTTCGCCGATATCTTCGATGCTAATATTGGATACAGCAGAAGTAATGTCGCGCTTGCGTTGGGTACCATAACCCACCACCACTACTTCTTCCAATGCTTTGTTGTCCACGGCTAGTTGAACGTCTAAAGACGTCTGATTTCCCACTGTAATCTCTTTTGGTACGTACCCGACGAAAGAGAAAACTAAAACAGGACTGCCTGTCTCAGGCACGTTGATGGTGTAACGGCCTTCCGTATCAGTTACAGTTCCGGTGCTGGAACCTTTCACAATGATACTTACACCCGGGAGCCCGGCACCATTTTCATCGGTAACTTTCCCACCTAGCGACCGGTCGGCGGTCACTAGAATCGGCTCTTTCGTTAGGGCTGCAGCAGCCGGGGCTTGGTAAAAGCCAGCAAATGCAACACCGAACAATACCTGGCCCAGCATCAGCTTTCGTAGCGGACGCAGCCTGGTATTGAATCTTAATTGTCGAGATTGATTCATACGTTCAGGATTGGAATAGTGATTAAATAAGTAAAATGGGTTTTATGCTTGTTTTTTTTGCCATAGGCAGCTGTTTTGGGGTGGAACATTGGCCGGAATGGCCGAACAGAATAGTAAAATTCAAACATATTGTCGGGAGACAAGATGATTGACCATGAAGTACATATCAATTTTTATGTTCGATATGTACAATTAATGATTTGAATTATATCATTTTACAATAGTATCGGTATTTGAATTCCATACTATCCTGTGCTGTCCGGTATACTACCAAAATTGTGAGCAGGACACAATTAAATTATCGTTGGCTCGCCGGTAGGAAATTTAACAGCACTTTAAACTGTGAGATAGAGTTGTAGAGTCGGTGCGAGTTTTGCCGGTAAAGTGACGGTAATCGTGATACGTTCGAATTTCGATGCCCTTTGACCGACATCGAAACGAACATGAGCCTAAAATGACAGCGGAGAGCTGTTCTTACGGATTATTGAATTTTGTATTTGTCTCTTCTCATCCCTGTTTGAATTCCTGAAAAGTGCCGTCAGAATAGAAAATAAGCACTTTTTCGATCTTTTTCTCCGGTAAAACGACCGGCTTCTCCTTGACGACATTGGGCTGTGTGGGCTGTGGAGCGGGAGCTGCTCTTTTACGCGATTCTAAGACGGGTTCGTGAACCGCCGCGGGAGCCGTTGCCGGCAGTGGCTCGTCATCCAGGATCCAATTGATGCCCAGGTCCGGAAAGCGCTTAACAATTTTCTGCACCATATCCAAACTCGGCTTGTTCCTTCCCGCAAGTATATGCGACATACTGGATCGCTGTATACCTATCTCATCAGCAAAAAGCGAAGGAGTGATATTTTTGTCAATCAGTATTTGTTTAATCTTCTCAGTGAGGTCCATTTTGTGGTTTATAATTGTTACTACAAATATAAACTAACGAGCATAACTGTGCAATATATAAGTGTAAATTTATGAGTCGCCGATAATTTAATTAATTTAACCGTAATGGTTGTGAGATGTAAATTTCGTGCTGAGCCAAGGATTGGCACATTTGTAAATAGTTAAACCGAGGCAAAAAATAAGTGCGGCACGATGACTTCATGCCGCACTCAGATTTCGATATTCGGATCTTTTTTCGGGGAACTACACCGCTACGCTATTGTCGCGCAGTGCGTCGTTCAGGGAGGTTTTGAGGTCTGTGCTCGGTTTCCGCTTACCGATGATCAATGCGCAAGGTACGTGATAGGTACCCGCAGCAAACTCTTTGGGCAGTGTTCCGGGGATCACTACGGAGTCTTCGGGCACATATCCTTTGTATTCTACGGGCTCGCTACCGGTCACATCAATGATTTTAGAACTTCCTGTAATCGTTACTCCCGCGCCCAAAACTGCTCTTTTTCCAACACGGGCACCTTCTACAACAATACAACGCGAGCCGATGAATGCGCCATCTTCGATAATAACAGGAGCTGCCTGAACCGGCTCGAGCACCCCTCCTATTCCTACGCCGCCGCTAAGGTGAACGTTCTTGCCGATCTGCGCGCAGCTGCCGACAGTCGCCCAGGTGTCGACCATTGTACCTTCATCGATGTAGGCACCGATGTTCACGTATGACGGCATTAGTACAACTCCTTTTGAAATATAGGCGCCATATCTGGCCACGGCGGGCGGCACTACTCTCACGCCAAGTTGCTCGTAGCCTGATTTTAGTTTCATTTTATCGTGGTATTCGAAAATGCCAACTTCGCTAACGTGCATTTGTTGAATCGGAAAGTATAGAATGATCGCCTTTTTTAGCGCTTCATTAACGATCCATCCGCCATTAGCATTCGGTTCGGCCACGCGCAATCTTCCTTTGTCTACTTCCTCGATGATATCGCG
>DATMSL010000720.1:0-3702 GCA_035565435.1 Dyadobacter sp.
GTACGCAATCGTAGAAATCGCAGGTCAGCAATTTAAAGTTGAAAAGGGTCGCGAAATCTTCACGCATAGGCTTGAAGGTGACGTGAACGCTGCACTTGTATTTGACAAAGTCCTTCTCGTTGATAACGGAGGCACAGTACAGGTAGGTCTTCCGACAGTAGCAGGTGCTTCTGTAAAAGCAACTGTTCTCGAACACCTGAAAGGTGAGAAAGTGATCGTTTTCAAAAAGAAACGCCGCAAAGGATACCGTGTTAAAAACGGTCACCGTCAGTATCTGACCAAAATCAGCATCGACGAAATCGTTGCCTAGTTCACCTGGCGGAAGCCGGAATCAGTTCAAAACAGGAAATTACAATTTAAGTATAAGATATCATGGCACATAAGAAAGGTGTAGGTAGCTCGAAAAACGGACGTGAATCGGAAAGTAAACGTCTTGGTGTAAAATTATTCGGTGGCCAGTTGGCAAAAGCAGGTAACATCCTGGTTCGTCAGCGTGGAACCAAGCACAACCCAGGTAAGAACGTAGGTATCGGCCGCGACCACACATTGTTCGCATTGGTTGATGGTAACGTAGTGTTCCGTAAGACCCGTGAAAACAGATCTTACGTTCACATCGAGCCGATCGCGGTTGAAGCTGCTGCGGAAGCGTAATCAATGCACCGTTAGTACTTCCAAAGAAGCTAAAAAGAACCCGTCAGGCACCAGTTTGACGGGTTTTTTATTGGCTAATGGGCCCGTCGCCAAACCAAAAGGCCGCATTCGGTGTTCTCTAGACCGGAAAGTAGTTTTACCCTATCAATATTGACCATCCCCATGTTGTCACGACCTATTTTTGTATATACCGAATTGAGCCCCAACCCCAACTCGATGAAGTTCGTCCTGAATTTCGAGCTGGTACCCGACGGGCTTTCGTTTGATTACCCTTCGCTGGAATCAGCGCTGGAAGAAGGCAGGGAATCGCCGCTGGCGGCCGACCTGTTCCAGTTTCCGCATGTGAAGCGCGTATTCATCGCGAGCAACTTCATTACCATTACCAAAGGCGACGATATCGCCTGGGAAGAAGTACTCCGCGACACGAAGCAGTTTATCAAAATCTATTTCGAAGAAAACCACCCGGTATTTGCGCAAAAAACGATCGATAGCAACACGCTGATCGTCGATGCACGGGATTCCGACACGGTGCAGAAAATTAAGGCAGCATTGGATCAATATGTACGTCCGGCGGTGGAATCGGACGGCGGCGCGATTAACTTCCATTCCTTCGATGAAGATTCGGGTGTGGTGAAAGTGCTTTTGCAAGGCTCTTGCAGCGGCTGCCCGTCGTCGACGCTTACGTTGAAAGCGGGCATCGAAAACTTGCTCACCCGCATGGTGCCCGACGTAAAAGAAGTAGTAGCAGAAGGCGTTTAATGCCCCATACATATGCATTGAGAACCCTGTCGCAGCCGGCAGGGTTTCTTTTTTTAAGGCGTTTTGTTAGTTTCGGCGCATGAAGCCACCGCTGGAAAAGTTTATCGACCGCATTGAGGCATTACAATCGACCGGTAATGCATTGTTTCCCAAAGGCATCTTTCCGGCGCAGCGCTCCAATTCCATGATCGGCTACCGGCGGCCCGACACGACGATGTTCTTTTCGGCCATTACCGCTTTCACATTGCAATCCATCCGGAAATATTGCAGCGCAGAAAGCCAGGCGCAAATCGATTCGATCATTGCACTGGTAACCGTCAATTATCCCGATTTTCAGAACAAGGATGGTTTAAAAACCTATAATTTCTGGAAAACCAAACCTTCCCGCCATTTCCCGAACGGCCGCTGGTTCCACCGTTTCGAGCATTTCCGCATTCCCGACGATATTGACGATACTGCATTCGCTTACCTGACCACCGATCCTACACAAGAAGAATTGGTTTGGCTAAAAGAAAAACTGACGCTCCATGCGAATGGTACCAATCTCTGGATCAAAAACACCTATCCCGAATACCAGCAGCTGCGCGCCTACTCCACCTGGTTTGGCAAGAATATGTATGTGGAGTTCGATGTGAGCGTGCTGAGCAATATGCTGTACTGCATTTTACATTACAATATGCCGCTGAATGTCCATGACGAAGCCAGTTTCGAATATATCCGTTCGGTCATTGAAACGCGCCGGTATATTGATGCGCCATTCCGCTGCGCGCACCAGTACCCGCGCACGCCGCTGATCATTTACCATGTTTCGAGGCTCTTGGCCGCATTCAAGCCCGCGGCATTGTTGCCTGTTTGGGAACAATTGGAGAACGATACCGAAAACCTTTTGAAAACTACCCGTAACAGTATGGATCGGGTTTTGCTGGCTACGTCACTCATGCGGCTCGGCCGGTCCACGGAGCGGATTCCGGTTGAGAATTTTTCCCAAAAGGATTTCAAAAGCTTTTACTTCTTTATAGCAGGGCTACTGACGGCTTACGAGAATCCGATGCTTTACAAACTCTCCGTCAGCCCGCTCGTGCACATGCACTGGACGTGCGAGGCACATTGCTGGACGCTCCTCGCGGAATACGAAGCGCTATGGAACCAGCAGCAGCCTGATCGCACTTTACCATTATCCAATCGCAGCTAGGCCAATGGCAGACCACACCATCTCATTAAAGCTCCGCGAAATCATCCGCGAAACCGACGAGGCCAAAACCTTCATTTTCGAAACGTACGACGGTAGCAAGCTGCATTACAAAGCGGGCCAGTTTCTGACCTTCCTCATCGACATGCACGGCCACGAAGTGCGCCGCTCCTACTCGATGAGCTCCGCGCCGGATGTGGATGCATTCCCGGCGATCACCGTCAAAAGAGTTCCCAACGGTGAGATTTCACGGTTCTGGATCGACACCGTGAAAAGGGGCGACACATTCACGGTGCTGGCACCTTCCGGCAGGTTTGTGTTGGAAACAGAAGATACGGGTGCCCATGACATCGTGCTCATAGGAGCCGGCAGCGGCATTACCCCCCTTTTCTCCATCTTAAAACAGACACTTACAAAGGATTCGGAAAGCCAGGTAACACTGATTTACGCTAGCAGGAACGTACGCAACACTCTTTTCTGGAACAACATTATCGAATGGCAGGAGCGCTTTCCGGAACGATTGAATGTGATCCACATCCACAGCCAGCCTGCCGAGGACTGGACGGGCATTCAGGGGCGCATTAATAACACACGCCTGGAACAGCTCGTGAATAAATCCATCCGTTTCAAGCGCGAAGACGCCCGGTTCTTCATTTGCGGGCCGTTTGAACTGATGCGTTCCGCGGGCATTACCCTGCATTTCATGGGTTTCCGGAGCGAGCAAATCCGCAAGGAGAACTTCGTGATCCCTTCCCCGCCGCCGCCGCCGCCCGTTTCGCACCCGCATCGCATTATGCTCGATTTCCGCGGCTCGATTTACGACCTGCTCGTTCCCGCGCATTCGACCGTGCTGGATGCTGCGTTGGCTCAGGGAATACAGCTTCCATATAGCTGCAAAGGAGGGCGCTGCTCCTCATGCGCGGCCGTGTGCACGAGCGGGAAGGTACATATGAGCGTGAACGAGGTCCTCACCGATCGTGACCTCGCAGAAGGCTGGATACTAACTTGTTCCTCTTATGTAGACAGCGACGACGTTGCCATCGAATTCAGACGAGAATAAAAACAAAGAAGCGTACAGACGATGCCGCACGCTTCATTTAGGT
>DATMSL010000721.1:0-2358 GCA_035565435.1 Dyadobacter sp.
CGGTGTACTTCAAATAAAGCTCTTCAAGCTCCGACTTGATACTGTACAGCCCAAGCCGGTGCGCGAGCGGGGCATAGATGAATATCGTTTCAGAAGCGATTTTGAGCTGCTTGTCGCGCGGCATGCTGTCGAGCGTACGCATGTTATGCAGGCGGTCGGCGAGCTTGACGAGGATTACCCGCACGTCGTCCGAGAGCGTAAGAAGCATTTTCCGGAAGTTCTCGGCCTGCTGCGACGAGCCATACTCGAAACGGCCTGAGATCTTGGTCAGCCCGTCGATAATCTTGGCAACCTTTTTACCAAACAGCCGCTCGATATCGTCGATACCCATGTCGGTATCTTCCACGACGTCGTGGAGCAATGCCGCCACGATGCCGGTGGTACCGAGCCCGATTTCTTCGACTACGATTTGTGCTACTGCGAGTGGGTGGTATATGTATGGCTCTCCCGACCGGCGCCGCATGTCCTTATGCGCATCGACGGAAGTATAAAAGGCTTTTTTGATTAATTTAGCATCATTATCCTTCAAAAAAGGTTTGGCTGTTCTTAAAAGCCGGCGGTATTTTTTGAGGATGTCCTTACGCTCCTGTTCCAGGTCAATGTTGAGGGATTCAACCAGTTGCTCCACTGCTATTTTCTAATTGGTATGCTTCACCAAAATAACAAATTTTAGCGACATTTTTCAATATACTTTTACCCAAAGATAAAATTTTGAAAATAATTTGCATGTTTTGGAAAAATAGAAATACCTTTGCACTCCCAATTCGACGAACGTGTTGAAAAACGGGACTAAGTGAGCGGGCGTGGCGGAACTGGTAGACGTGCTAGACTTAGGATCTAGTGCCGCAAGGCGTGGGGGTTCGATTCCCTCCGCCCGTACGAAATACAAGGGAATGACGGGGCGTCAGATTCCTCATCTAGCTGGGAAAATGAGTTGCTCCGTAGTATTGAAACCCGTCAAATGCCCTCAGGACTTCGTTTTGAGGGCATTTTTGTTTTTTTCTGTTCAAATGTAACAAAGGTATTTACCAATAGCTTAGCGACACATGGAAGTTTTGTTAGAAAAGAGTTCGCCGACCTTAGCCTCTCTGAAAGTAACGTTGACCAAGGAAGATTATCAGCCAAAAGTTGATAAAACGATCAAGGATTATTCGAAACGCGTGAACCTGAAAGGATTTCGTCCCGGCAAAGTACCATCCCATGTGATTCAGCGCATGTATGGTAAGAGCATTCTGGTTGACGAGGTAAACAACATCCTCAGCAATGCGGTAAGCAACTATATCCGCGAAAATAAATTGCAGGTGGTAGGTGATCCCGTACCTGATCGCGACAAGGCGGCAGAAGTGAACTGGGATACCCCTAGCTCATTCGAATTCAGCTACGATCTGGGTATTGCATCGGATTTCGAAGCTGACCTCAGCGCATTGCCTGCTATCAAGCGCTACACAATTAATGTAGACGATAACGAACTGACGAAGACTATCGATAGCCTTCGCGAGCGTTTCGCCGACAGCATTCACCCGGAAGTAAGCGAGGCAGGAGACATGATCTTCGGTGAGCTGAAACAGGATTCAACCGAATTCACAACCCGCACTGCAATCCCTACGAAACAAGTTAAGGAAGAAGCTGCTGCGAAGTTTATCGGCGTGAAAAAAGGTGATGTGATCACTTTCGACATTAAAGATACCTTTACCGATGAGTCGGCGATCGCCCACGTAACCGGTAAGAAAAAAGAAGATATCGCAGAAATTTCTGGCGAGTTCGTGCTTACAGTTGAAGACGTAACCCGCTCTGCACCAGCTGCATTGACGCAGGAATTCTTCGACAAAGTGTTGGGACCAGGACAAGTTGAAAGCGAAGAGCAGTTCAACGAAAAGGTTCTTGAAATCATCAAAAGCAACTACGAGCGCGAAACAGAAGCATTGCTTCGCCGCGATATCGAAACTTCATTGCTGGACGCTATTTCCATTGAACTGCCTGAGGAATTCCTCAAAAACTGGTTGGAGCGTACCAACGAAGGCAAGTTTACCCGTGAGCAAATCGACGAGCAATTCGGTGATTTCGCGAAATCTTTGAAGCTGAGCCTGATCAAAAACAAAATCGCCGACAAATCGGAAGTTAAAGTAGAATACCCTGAAATCCTGGCATTTACCCGTGAAATGGTAAAAGGTCAGTTCGGTATCTACGGCGACGACGAATCGATGCGCGAAACGATCGACCGCGTAGCACAAGGTTACCTTGCTGATAAAGAACGTGACAACTATACGAGCGTGTTCAATCAGGTTTTTGACAACAAAGTTCTCGAAGTAATTCGCGGCCAGGTTAGCACCGACGAGCAGACCGTAGAGGTTAGCGAAT
>DATMSL010000722.1:0-17727 GCA_035565435.1 Dyadobacter sp.
TCCCGTTTTTTATGGTTTGATAGTGCTTTCCTCCAATACGTACCTCCTTTCGTTAGGTTGTTGTTTGTAATTAAGCCCGGTCGTCAATGCGAGCCCCTTCAATACATCGCGGACATCATCTTGCAGAATTAGCTCTCCCCTAAATCTGACGCCCGCGAGTTTCGGTTGTTTTAGTTCAATTTCTACCCGGTAATACCTTGATACTTTTCTCAGAATTTCGGCCAGCGGCGCGGTGTTGAGCACCAATGACCCGTCTTTCCAGGAAACATATTCTTTCACATCCACCTGCTGCGTCTGCAATACTGCCTGCTGCTGGTCGAAAACGGCCCGCGTCCCTGGCGTGATCTTGGTCTTTTTCGAGCCGAAGAGTGCCTGCCGCTGCGTCGTGAGCTCTACGCTGCCCTTGGTGAGCACAGTGGCCGTGTAAGGATCGTCGTCATAAGCACTTACGTCGAACTCCGTGCCCAGCACTTTCACCTCCATATCTTTGGTATGCACATAAAAAGGTGCGTTTTCCGAGTGGGTGACTGAGAAATACGCCTGCCCTTCGAGGTACACTTCGCGCCGGCGGGCGTCAAATTGCGACGGGTATACCAGTTTGGAGCCGGAGTTCAGCCAAATACGCGTCCCGTCAGCGAGCGTCAGCACCGACCGCTTGCCATAAGGCACGACTAATGTATTAAACTGCTGATCCCCGGCCACCTGCTGGTCTATTGTCGATGAAGAGTCAACCTGAATGAGCGCGCCATTGTCTTTGTATTCCACGCTCGAATTATCTTTCCGCAAGCTAATCACCCGTTTGTCGCCAAGGATGAGCTGGGTTTCGCCTGGTCCGTTCACACCGCGGGCGGCAAACTCCTGCATGGTACGGGCGGAATCTTTGTAAAACACGAGATAACCCACACCGGCCAGTAGCAGCAGCGTCACCGAAGCGGCCGCGGCAATCCAGAACGTGTGGAAGGATCTTCGTTTCCTCTGAGAGATAGTTTCGCCTACCTGGTTCCAGAGTGCATCCTTTTCATCGGGTGAAAAGGGTTCGTTACGGAGGGTTCTGAACAGCAGCTTCGCCCGTTCGCCGGCCACTCTTTCCTCTTCGGTCAGGTGTTCGGGATCCGGTATCGGCTCCTGCTTGTTGCGTTTTCTTTTCATGGAAGTGCGCTTGTTTAAATTACAAGAGCGCAGCAGGCCTCCGATATAGACTTCTCAGATGATTTATTTTAACAAAAAATAGAAAATATTTTCTTAACAACACATTATCAACAAGATAGCTCCGAATTCAAGTTTGCCGCGGAGTTGTTTGAGAGCGCGGTATACAAAAGTGCGGCAAGTAGGAACGGAAATCTGCATGATCGCGGCAATTTCATCATAATCAAGATCCTGATGGAAACGCAGGTACAATATCTCCCGCTGACGGTCGGGGAGCAGGTTGATTTCCGCCGCAAGGTGTTGCAGGGTTTCCCGTTCCTTCTCACTGATAATCAATTCTTCTTCAATGCTGAAACTGAATGAATTAATCACCAGCGAATCTTCGGTATCCCAACGGTCAAATCGCAGCATCGACGATTTCCGGTGAGCGAGATGCAGCTTTCTGCGGAGTGATTTGAGAAGGTAGAATTTCACATTGGCATCCTGGGCCAGATTTTTCCGGTAGCCGTGCAAGTCAATGAACAGGTCGTGAATACAATCTTTTACCAGTTCCCGATCGGTGCTATACCGCATACCGAAGGCATACAGCACGCTGGCATACTGGTCATAAAGGTCGCTAAACGCATCGGGATCGCCGGAAATGAAGCGTAGCCAGGTATCATGATCCGGGTCTGAATGTGTCATAGCGCAAAGTTCAATGCATATTTCCCCAAAAACGTTTCTCTAAAACGTTTCTCCAAAACAGGGTTCTCCAAACGGGGATTAAATTTAATGAGTATCTATGAAAGTTATTAAATATCTCCTGTTTCTTCTCCCTATTTTTATACCAATGCATTTGGTGCCACCAGCATGCTTGCCAAGTGCGCAGATACTTTTTACTTTGCATCAAAAAAGCAATCAACATGGAACCAGCATTATTGAATGAAGTCCCGTCGCTCGATTTGGCCGATTTTACATCGGGAGATGCCCAGCGAAAGCAGCAGTTTGTCGAAGACCTCGGCGCGGCATTTACCAACATCGGTTTTGTAGCCATTAAAAATCATGGGTTAAGCGATGCGCTGCGCAATGATCTTTACGAAAGCGTAAAGCAGTTCTTCTCGCAGCCGGACGACGTCAAGAAAAAGTATGAGTTCCCCGAGTTGTTCGGCCAGCGCGGTTATATCGGCAAAGGCAAAGAAACGGCAAAAGGTTTCAAAGTAGCCGATTTGAAGGAATTTTACCACGTAGGCCAACCCGAACCCATCGGACAAATGCCGTCCAATATCTTTCCCGAAGAATTTCCTGATTTCAAAAAATATACGCTCGAAGTTTACCACACCTTCGAAAATACCGGCAAGACGCTGCTGCGCGCCATTGCCATTTACCTCGGCCTCCCGGAAGATTATTTTGAGGACAAGGTCAAAAACGGCGACAGCCTGCTCCGCGCATTGCATTACTTCCCTATCCCCAACCCCGAGCTGGTACCGGAAGGTGCTGTGAGGGCCGCGGCACACGGGGATATAAACCTCATTACCCTGCTGATGGGCGCCAGTGCGGAAGGCCTCGAAGTGCTCCGCCGTGATGGCGAGTGGATCCCAATTACGGCATTACCCGACCAGATCGTTGTGAATGTAGGCGACATGCTCGACAGGCTTACGAACCATAAGCTCAAATCAACCATCCACCGCGTAGTGAACCCGCCGCGGGAGAAAATGGGGACTTCCCGGTATTCGATTCCGTTTTTCATGCACCCGCGCGCCGATATGGATCTGACCAGCCTCGAAAGCTGCATTACTGCCGAACAGCCGAAGCTATACACCGACATGACTGCCGGCGAGTTTCTCGATGAACGTTTACGGGAGCTCGGTTTGAAAAAATAAAAGTACCTTCAGCTTGTCTTACCCACCTATCCGTCGATTTCGTTACATCATTTACCTGATGGACATCCTCCTGCTGTCGCTCACGGCATTCGGGGGACCGCAGGTACACCTGATGATGATGATCGAGCGGCTGGTACATAAGCGAAGGTATGTCACAGAAGAAGAACTACTTGAATTACAGGCCCTTTGCTCGATATTGCCGGGCCCCAGCTCCACGCAGACGGTCACGGCGATAGGCCTGAAAATAGGCGGGCAGCCGCTCGCCTACCTTACGCTGCTCGTATGGTCGCTACCGGCGATGATCCTCATGACGCTGGCAGCAATAGGCATTCATTACCTCGAACGTAATGCGATTTCGCTGGACTTTACGCGATTTGTAGGCCCTATGGCGGTCGCATTCCTGATGTATGGTGCTTCTTCCATTGCCCGAAAAGTGATCCACAATACACAGGGTTGGACACTGCTGGTAATCTCGACGATCCTCGCCTATACGTACCCGTCTCCATATATGACACCCGTGCTGATCGTCTGCGGAGGTGTAGCGGCTTCCCTCAATTTCAAGAAACACGAGAAAATGGAGAAGGCCGAAATCCGCATCAAATGGCGGCCCATCATCTTCTGGATTTCCGTGCTGATTACCGCGGCCGTTATCGGTAAAATCACGAATTCGTTGCCGGTAAGGCTTTTTGAAAACTTCTACCGGAACGGAAGCCTGGTTTTCGGCGGCGGGCAGGTGCTAATCCCCATTTTGTATAACGAGTTTGTAACATTTAAGCATTACCTCTCCGAGCAGGAATTCCTCGCGGGCATGGCGCTCACGCAGGTCGTACCCGGGCCGGTATTCTCCATCGCTACGTTTGTCGGAAGTGTATCGCTGCAATCCAACGGCTGGTTTGGCCAGATCGTCGGAGGGATTGTGGCGACAGCCGGTATCTTCCTGCCGGGCACTTTCTTCATTTTTTTCGCCTATCCTTTCTGGGATCAGCTGAAACGTTACCGCGGTATCCGTGCTTCCCTTGAAGGCATCCACGCCGCCAGCTGCGGCCTCACCATCGCTGCGGCGATCTCGCTTTTTCAACCCATGATGACTAGCATTCAGCCAATGGCAACCGTTATCGCAACATTGATTGTCGTCGCATTTGGCAAGGTGCCTTCTTATCTGATCATTCTGGCTGGGTTGTTGCTCGGGTTAGTGTTTTGATGGGGTTTTAGGCTTATCGGGTTTCAGTGTGTATATTTACTTAGACTTCATTCAATAACTTAATACGGTAACATATGCTTTTGGAACTCAATGATAACGTAATCAAAAGTACCGGGCTCTCCGAGCAGGAGTTGAGGATTGAACTGGCTGTGCGTCTGTATGAAGATGGTAAAATTACGGTTGGATAGGGCGGGACCATGACCGGACTGGGTCATATCAAGTTTCAGCAGCAGCTTGGAAAACGTAAAATTGCCTGGCACTACGATGTTGAAGATTTACACGCCGATCTAGAAACATTGAAAAAATTATCGAAAAAGAAGCTTCAAAAAATGTGAATGAATTATAATACCAGCATAAGTTTCCCAAACCCAATGACCAGACACCACCTAACCTTATTTACACTCCTTTTCCTCACCGCATTTTCCACAAAAGCCCAGATCAGCACGTCGCCGGGCTTCTTACAGAAAACCAACACGAACGCGTCCCGGCAATGGGTCGACTCCGTTTTTGCCACGCTCACACCTGATGAACGCATCGCGCAGCTGATCATGGTTGCGGCGGTATCGGATACGAAGCGAGCGTTGATTGACCCGAAAACCAGTAATCCGGCAGCAGTAGAAAAGCTGATCCGTGAGAATAAAGTCGGTGGAGTTGTGTTTTTCCAGGGTGGACCCATGCCGCAGGCTCGGCTGACCAACTACTATCAATCCATTTCAAAAGTACCCCTGCTCGTAGCCATGGACGCTGAATTTGGGTTGGCGATGCGAATTGACAGCACCGTCCGTTATCCTTATCAAATGACTTTGGGCGCCATCCAGGGCCATAATGACCTGATTTACCAAATGGGCGCGCAACTCGCCAAACAGGCGCGACGGTTGGGCATGCATATCAACTTTGCGCCGGTGGCCGATGTCAATAATAATCCGAATAACCCGGTGATCAGCTTCCGGTCGTTTGGCGAGAACAAATACAAAGTCGCTGAAAAGGCCGTTGCCTACATGCGTGGCATGCAGGATAATGGGCTTTTAACCAGCGCAAAACACTTTCCCGGCCATGGCGACACCGGCACCGACTCGCATTACGATCTGCCATTGATTTCACATTCTGTACAACGCATTGATTCACTGGAACTTTATCCCTTCCGCGCGCTGATCGACAACGGATTGAGCGGAATGATGATTGCGCATTTGAGCATTCCTGCGCTAGACAAAACACCTAATCTGCCTTCTACCCTTTCCAAACCGATTGTCAGCAAGTTGCTTCGCGACCAACTGGGATTTGAAGGGCTGATCTACTCCGACGCCATGAATATGAAAGGCGTTACCAAATACTTCCCGGACGGCAAAGCAGATGCCATGGGGCTCGAAGCGGGGATGGACTTGCTGGAATTCACCGAAGATGGAAACAAATCCATTGCGGAGATCAAAAAGAGCATTGCCGAGGGCAAAATCACACAAGCGGAGATCGACTACCGCTGCCGCAAAGTGCTTGAAGCTAAGGCCTGGGCAGGACTGACCCATTACAAGCCGGTTGAGCTCAATAACCTCTACGAAGATCTGAACCCCAAAGCAGCCGAGCTCACCAACCGACTGCTCACTGAAAAGGCTCTTACGGTACTTAAAAATGACAACAGTATCCTGCCGCTGCGCGAACTGGATACGCTTAAAATCGCTTCCATTTCGGTAGGAGCTGATACGGTTACTATTTTCCAGAATACGCTGGGACTTTACACAACTGTCGATCATTACTACATTCCTGCCAAAGCTACAACTGAGCAAATAGAGGCCGTACGCTCTAAACTGAATGCTTACAATCTCCTGCTGGTGGGCGTGCATTTGAGCAGCATTTCTCCGCGCACAAGTTATGGCCTTACCGAACCTATGAGCGCAGTTCTGCAAGAGCTGATCGCTACCAGAAAGGCAGTGGTTTCCGTTTTCGGCAATCCATATGCTTTGAATAAAATGCCTAAAACCGACGATGCAAAGGCCCTGATCATGGCGTACCAGCTTACACCGTACACCCAGGATTTATCAGCTCAACTGATTTTCGGGGCCATTCCGGCGTTGGGCAAGCTACCGGTGACAGTAAATACCCAATACCCTTATAATGCGGGAATAGAAACCCCGGCGCTGGGTAGATTGAAATACACTATTCCGGAGGAACTTGGGCTGGATTCGAAAGTGATTACATTTAAAATAGACTCTATTGCCAATGCCGCGGTAACGCAAAAGGCGACGCCCGGCTGCGTCGTGCAACTGGCCAAGGACGGTAAAGTGTTCTTCCGTAAAGCTTATGGCAAACATACCTATGAAGGCAATCATCCGGTAAAACTGACGGATTTGTATGACCTGGCTTCGGTAACGAAAATCACGGCATCCACCCTCGCATTGATGAGCCTCTGGGATGCGAAAAAGTTTGACCTGGATGCGACGATGAAGGATTACCTGCCCGATTTCGAGGGCTCCAACAAAGCCGACCTTCAATGGCGTCGCGTGCTCACGCATAGCGCCCGCCTGAAAGCTTTTATTGTGCTTTGGAAAGAAGCCCAAAAAGCGGACGGCAGTTGGAAAAAGAAGACATTCAGTACCAAACAGTCCAAGCGTTACCCTACTTCGGTGGTGGGCGACAGTTTGTTTATTTTCAAGAATTACGACAAAACGATTTTCAAATCGATCCGCAACTCCCCTTTGAATGAAAAGGAAGGTTACGTTTACAGCGACCTTTCATTTATACTTTATCCTCAAATCGTAAAACGATTGAGCGGTGAGAATTTTGAAGATTATATCAAAAACCACTACTATCACAAGCTCGGCGCCAACACGCTTACTTTCAACCCAAAACGCTTTTACAAACTGGACGACATCGTCCCTACCGAACGCGACACGTTCTTCCGGATGACGCAGCTGCACGGCCAGGTACACGACGAGGCGGCGGCCATGCTGGGCGGGCTAAGCGGCCATGCCGGGCTTTTCGGCACTTCCAATGATGTAATGAAAGTATGGCAAATGTATTTGCAGGATGGCTACTACGGCGGGCAGCAGCTGCTGAGCAAGGATGCATTGATTGAGTTTACGCGTTACCAATATCCTGAGGAAGGGAGCCGCCGTGGTATCGGGTTCGACAAGCCTACATTCAAATACACAGGCAACGCACCGAGGTATGCAAGCCCGTCGAGCTTCGGACATACGGGTTACACGGGCATTATGACCTGGGCCGATCCGGCCTGGGGGCTGAATTATGTTTTCTTGTCGAACCGGGTGTACCCCACGCGCGAGAACAACAAAATCTCGTCAATGAATATCCGTACCTCGATCATGGATGTGGTTTACGAGCAGCTTTTAAAAAAGTAACCCCGGTTACCCACACCGAACCCTGAACTTGCTACCTTTGTAGTTCTCACGAACAAGGCTATCATTATGTACTATCGGTTTGATAAAGAAAAAGCATCCCGACGGCCCGGAATCACGCCGTTGAAGGAGGCTATCGATCAAATGCTCGATAGGTACAAGCTGCGTAGCCGTTTTGACCAATCCTATGTGGTCGCGCATTGGGACAAGATCATGGGTTCGGCCATCGCTACCCGCACCCAAAAAGTGTATATCAAAGACAACATCCTGTTCCTGCAAATCGAGTCCGCCCCGCTCCGCAACGAACTTTTCCGTGCAAAAGGCAAGATCATCGAGCTGATCAACCGGGAAATGGGGAGTGCGCTCGTGGAGGATGTGATTTTTGTCTGATTTCTTCCTCGCAAAAATTTTGTAACTTCAATCCGCAATAACCATTGATGGATATGACTACGCTGACGATTAAAACCGAAAAAGAGGAAGTGATTGAGGCTGTGAAAGCACTTTTGCGGGAATTTAAAGTTGCATTCGAAGAAAGGGGAGAAAAACCATACGACCCGGAATTCGTGGCTATGATCAAGGAAAGCAAGCAACAAATCAAGGAAGGCAAAACCGTTAAATACGAGCCCGGCCCCAACCTATGGGATCTGGTAAATTCAAAATAACATTTACCGAACAAGCGATCACATACTTATCATTTTGGCATAAATCCGGCAACAAGGCCATCATCAAGAAAATAGAACAGCTTATCGAATCCATGGCCGACACACCGACGGGAGGAATCGGAAAACCTGAACTTTTGAAATATGAACTGGCCGGAAAGTATTCAGAAGGATTAGCCATCAACATCGTATTGTGTACGAGATCGTTGACCATACCATATACATTCTTTCTCTGAAAGGCCACTACTAGTCCCTATCTTTGCCTTCCAAATAAAAGCAATCGGAGGCATTGCGTGTTAATCTGAATGAATCCAATCCTATTTCCTGCATTTCTGAAACCTGGTGACCGTGTCGGGGTTTTGGCTCCGGCCAGTATTGTGAAGTATGAAGATGTCGTTCCTGGCCTTAAGCTTTTTACGGAACAGTGGGGGCTCGAAATTGTCGAGGGTAAAACATTGCATACTTCATTCAATCAGTTTTCGGCTTCTGATGAAGATCGGCTGGTGGATATGCAGCAAATGCTCGACGATCCTGCCATTAAAGCCATTATCGCCGCACGCGGAGGCTACGGCTGTTCCCGGATCGTGGACAAGCTCAAATTTGACAAATTCCTTCAAAACCCGAAATGGATCGTCGGTTTCAGCGATCTGACGGCCTTTCTCGCACGGACTTTTCAGTTGGGCTACGCCAGCATTCATGCGCCAATGGCCAAAACGATCACCTGTGCCGGCGCAGAATTAGCCGCGGAATCGTTGCGACAAATGCTTTTTGGCGAATTACCGGGCTATGAAGTAGCCACTCATCCATTAAACCGCGCAGGACAAGCGAATGCGCAAGTGGTAGGTGGAAATCTGTGTCTGCTGGCGCATATGATCGGGTCGGATACGGAGACCGATACGGAAGGCAAAATCCTTTTTATTGAGGATATCAATGAATATCTGTACAACCACGACCGGATGATGATTCAGCTCAAACGCTCGGGCAAGCTGGCTAAGCTGGCGGGGCTTGTCGTGGGGCAGTTTACCGATATGAAGGACAACAACAGCCCTACATTCGGCAAGGATGCATATGAAATTATAGCAGAGCACGTGGCGGAGTTCGATTATCCGGTCTGCTACGATTTCCCGGTAGGTCATGTGGGGGACAACCGTGCCATGGGTGTGGGAATGCAGGCCGTATTCAACGTGTCGGAGCAGGCCGTAGAGCTCCGCTTTTTATCAAATTCCACAGCTGTTTAGCTTAGAGATATGACAAATTTCAAGGACAAGGTAGTCTGGATTACCGGGGCGTCGTCGGGTATCGGCGAGGCATTGACCATGGCTTTTGCCAAAGAAGGTGCAAAACTGGTACTTACTGCACGCCGTCGCGAAGAGTTGGAAAGAGTGAAGCAACAAACGGCATTACCCGACGCAGATGTGCTGATACTGCCTTTGGATGTTACCCAATTCGAGCAGGCCAGACCTGCCGCAGAACAGGTAATTGCCCGTTTCGGACAGATCGACGTGATGGTGCATAATGCGGGCGTTAGCCAGCGCTCCTACATCAACGACACCGACCTGGAAGTTTATCAGAGCCTGATGAACGTCAATTTTTTCAGCACGGTAGCGCTGACAAAAGCCGTTTTACCGCATATGATTGCCCGGCAGTCGGGCCATTTTATTGTCATGAGCAGCGTTGCCGGGAAGATCGGCACCATCATGCGCTCGGGTTACAATGCAGCCAAACATGCATTGCAAGGCTTCTACGACTCATTGCGCGCCGAGGGTTATCAGCATAATATCAAGGTTACGACTATTTGTCCTGGCTACATTCGCACGAATATTTCTTTGAATGCATTGAATGCATCGGGCGATAAATTCGGTAAAATGGACAGCAACCAGGCCAAAGGTATTCCGGCGGATGTTTGCGCCGAAAAGATCCTCGACGCCGTCAGAAAAGATAAAAAGGAAATCTATATTGGCGGATTTAAAGAGGTAGCTGCTATTTACCTCAAAAGGTTCTTCCCGAACCTGCTGTTTGATCAGGTCAGGAAGAACATTCCGGAATAAACTATTTGGCTTTCGCTTTTTCGAGGTAGTCGGTAGCCAGGCGGGCAATGGAACGCACACCCAGTACGAGACTACCTTCATCTACATAAAAATCGGGCGTGTGGTGCGGTGCGGCTTCCGCAACGCTTTTACCCTTTGGCATACCTCCTAAAAAGAAGAAGAAGCCTGGTACTTTTTGTTGGTAAAAAGCGAAATCTTCGGCCCCGGTTTTGACCGGAATCACATTTACATTCTCCTTTCCGGCAACATTTTCCAGTGTACCGATCATTTTAGCGGTCAATGCCTCGTCATTGTGTGTAACAGGGTACATTACGTCGATATCGACCGTCGCCGTGGCTCCTGCACTTTCCGCGATGTTGGTTGAAATGTCATTCAGGCGCTTATGCACGTACGAATGCATGTTCTCATCGAAAGTGCGGATGGTACCGATCATTTTCACCGACTCTGGAATAATGTTCTGCCGCACGCCGCCGTGGATTGCGCCAATAGTCACTACAGCGGGCGCGTGTGTGAGATCCAGGTTACGGCTGACGATCGTCTGTAATGCAGTCACTATCTGCGAAGAGGTCACAATCGGATCAACACCCGACCACGGGTAAGCGCCGTGCGTTTGTTTTCCTTTTACATCAATACTAAAAAAATCCACTGCCGCCATCGTCGCGCCGGGGCGGTATGAAATCTTCCCTACTTCGATCTGTGAGTCGATATGCAGGCCAAAAATCGCATCGACTTTCGGATTTTCGAGCACTCCTTCCTTCACCATCAGTTCCGCACCTCCCTCCTCTCCTTCCGGGGCACCTTCCTCGGCGGGCTGAAATATAAGCTTAACGGTACCCGGAATCTCGTTTTTCATCGATGCCAGCACCTCCGCGACGCCCATGAGTATCGCAATATGCGTGTCATGCCCACACGCGTGCATGACGCCCGTAGTCTGCCCTTTGTATTCTGTCGTTACTTTCGATTTAAAAGGCACATCCACCCGTTCAGCCACCGGCAGACCGTCCATATCGGCCCTCAGCGCCACCACAGGCCCGGGCTTGCCACCTTTAGTATCCCTACGACGCCGGTATGCGCAACGCCGGTTTTCACTTCGATACCCAGTTGTTTTAAATGGCTCGCGACCTTCTCGGCTGTTTTGAATTCGCGGTTCCCTAGCTCCGGGTTTTGGTGGAAATCACGCCGCCACACCACCAGTTTTTTTTCCAGCGCAGGTGCTTTCTGGTCGATCGATTTAGCCAAAGGTGATTGTGCAAATCCCGATTGTCCGGTAAGTGCTGCCATGAGCACTGCCATGGACATCCGGCAAAGCTGGTTTGAAATCTTACTTGTAAAAGAAGTTGCCATAGGAAGATATTAAAGAATCAGGTTTTTCAAGATCGGAAAGAAATTCTTCGGTTCCAAAACAAAAAAGGCCCTACCCGTAATGGGTAAGGCCTTGTACTTGCAAGTGTTTGTAATCAATGCTCGTCTTCGAGGAAACCTGTACGGCGGTAGCCGGCATATATCCACTCCGTTGCTGGGTCATTCTCAAAAGTAAACTTCACGTAAATGGAATCTGTTTTGTTTCCACCCGTCGACGTTGCAGCACCTTTGAGAATTTTACCTTCAATGATCGAAATGGCAGCTTTTCCAGCTTCCATGTTTGGCAATTTATCCGCCTTGTCAAAAGTCATCGCGGGTAAATTTACTTTGGCAACAACAGCCACTGGGTCTGCGTCAGGCGTGAGCAACTCATGATCGTTGATGATCAGGTCGGTTTCGTTGTTGGCCGCGGTATTCGACGTGGTAATAAGGAAGCGTCCGCCACCTCCTATGTCCTCTCCGTTGGCAAAAACGCCAATGTACCATTCACCGCACATAGCCTGTAATTTGGTCCCTTCGATGGTCGGTTCGCTGCCCAGATCACAGGACAAAAGGCCGAACACCAATAATATCAGAGAATACTTTATATATTTCATAACGTCAATTTTACTGTTTTACAAAAGTACGAAGCGCATCACCGTAGCCAGGATTGATCACTACCCAACTATAAGATACACCTTCTTTGATCGATGCATTGATACATTCGAACGCATTACCCGAAGTGAGCTGGTAAGGAACGCCTATTTTGCCCTTATCGAAGTAATAGAACAGAACAGCATCTCCCGGCGCAGGCACCGCCACACCGCCGACGTTATCCGCTCTGTACAGGTTTCCGCTTACCTTCGTCACTTTTGAAACGCCGTTCGCACCTCCGTTTCGCTGATAGCTTCCCGTAATATCGGTTGTCGCCGCCGCAGAGATCACCCCTATGTAACGATACTCTGTCGACGAGTAACCATCCTTGTTCACGGCATCGTAAGTGATCACGTAAACACCCGGCGTTTTTGTATCCACTGTTCCGGATACCTTCACCTGAATCTCCGTATCTCCTTCCTTAGCTGTTGCACCAGGGTCTGTAAAAGTGCCTCCCACCGCTACCTGATTCCATTGCTCACCTTTCAAAGTAATCACCGGATAATAGGTAATGCTTGAGATACCTTCTGTCACCTTATCCTCTTCGCAAGAAAATGCTGCAAACAAGGTCAGGGCTATCATTATCAGTTTTATTCCTCTTTTCATAGTTTCTGTTATCAATGACCTGTGTTTACTTCATCCACCAAACCTTGGCCGTAACCGGTACGGCAGCTGGTGCATTAATGTTACCGTCGCGCGAAGCGGAAGTGTAAGGGAGTCGTTTAGGTAACTCGTTTCCGATTACAGATTCCTCCGACACCGTCCATTGACCCGGCACGTAATTAGTAGCCGTTGACCGTACAGGCGACTTCTCAGGATAGCCGGTGCGCGCCTGATCCAAGTAAGACTCGTATCCCTGACGGAACATCGCTACCCATTTCTGGTACATAATCACTTTCAGCTTCGCCTCCATAGTACCGGTTGACGGATATTCGTAAACACCACCTTTCGCAATCTTCTTGGCGTCAAAAGCAACGTTGAATTTCGCGTAAGCCGCAGGAACTGCTTTTTCGTAAAACTCCTTTGCTTTCGCGTCATTGCCAATGCGGAGGTATGCTTCCGATAACAGGAAGTATACTTCGTCGATACTGAAAAAATAGAATGGATCAGTAGCGGTCATTCTTGCTACGCTAGGAGTCGCGGGTGCAATGGCAGTGTTGTTGAAATCGCCTTGTTCCAAACCGCTCTGCCCGGTGGGACCCGGTGTAAAGTAAGCGGCAAGACGCGCGTCATCATTGTTGGCCTGCAAATAGGTCATCAACGTGCGGCTCAGGCGCAGGTTGGTTCCCGTGTTCAGCTGGCGGACGTTGGTTTCATACAATGGATTACTGCGGTTTGGCTCATCCACAAATTTGGTCAATGCAGCATGGTCTTCCAGGAAAGGCGTATTCGCATCCAGCATGGACTTGATTGCTGTAATCGCCTGAGCCGAGTTAGAACTTGCTGTTTGGCGCAGGTACAATTTCAGTTTCAGCGTGTTCACAAAGCGTTTCCAGTGATCGATCTGGTTGTCGGCACTCATGCCGCCGAAAATCAGGTCGGAAGCTACTGCAGTGGATTTGCCATTATTGAAGTCGAGCGCGAGGGCAGCATCGAGTCTTTTCAGCAACTCGGCATACACCGCGGGACCGTCGTCGTATTTGGGTGCCTTAATGGTTTCCACCTGTAAAGCTTCCGTCAAAGGAATCTTGTCAAAAAAGTCAGCCAGCATCTGGTAACCGAAGGATTGTACGGCTATTGCCTGCAATACCATATTATTGTTACCCGAAGCGGTGGCTTTGATTTTAACATCCTCGAGGTCATTTAACCCACCCGCATAAAACTCCGTCCACATGTTGTTGTAATCGGACGGGTTAAGATCGTAAGAGTCAATATTGCGGTACTGGGAACTTGCATTGGACTGAGTCCAGTGCTGCGACCAAAGTCCGCCGATAATGGCCATATCACTTCCGACAGAAGCCACGATTGAGGCCTGTGCAGCCGGCAACACAAACTCCGGCGCCACATTGGTCGGGTTGTTCGGGTCTTCGTTTACATCCAGCCAATCGTTGCAAGAGCCTAGTGAAAGTGCTGCAACCAGCAAAACACTATTTTTTATAATACCTTTCATTTGAAGCCTAATTAAAATGATAGATTTAACTGAACACCATACGTTGCAGTAGATGGACCCGCCGCAAATTCACCATAGAGGTTTTTCAGGCTGGTTCCAAACGTATTGGCTTCCGGGTCAACAACGTGATTGGCTTTCGGTGTCCACAGCACCAGGTTACGACCAAACACACCCACAGATGCGCCTCTTACCGGCAGTTTCGCCAACGCCTTCTTAGGTACTGAATAGGTGAGTGACACGTTTCTCAGTTTGAAGAAAGTCTTCGGCAATACGTGGTTGTATTCGTTCGCAGAGGTTGATCCGCCGTAGTAAGTGAACACATCCGCGCGTGATACCGGAACGGTGTTTGGTGCATAGCTGTCCTCACCTACTTTTACAACAGAACCGGGTACAACAAACGGTTCACGATCGTTGTACTGTGACATGTATGCGTTTCCGTTGAAGTAGTTCAGACGAGCGGTGTAAGAATAGAACACGCCACCATTACGGTAGTCGCCATTCGCGCTGAATTTGAATCCTTTGTAATCCAGGTAAGTGGATACCCCCAAAGTGTAGTTCGGGTTGATCGAGCCTCTGTATGTTTCTTCAGAGCTTACAAGTGGCAATCCGTTGGTCGAGTTCACAATGATGTTTCCGTTTGGATCACGCTGTACATCCGGCGAGTAGATGGCGCCCAGCGGCTTGCCTACCACGGCGCGCAGTTTCACGTTGTAGCTGTTATTCAACAGGATATTTCCTGAACCACCTTCCAAACCGAGTGATTCCACTTCGTTCCAGATCTTATTGTAGTTTACTGTAACACCCCATTCCAGTTTCTCCGTACGAACCGGGATCAGATTCAATGCTAATTCAACCCCTTTGTTTCTCACGCTACCCAGGTTCACCGTTTGAGTAGTAGCGCCTGTTGCAGGTTCGAGAGCGAGGCTGATGATCTGGTTTTTGGTCAGCTTGTTGTAATAGCTCAGGTCGAGTCCCACACGTCTTCCAAAGAATCCCAGTTCAAGACCTCCTTCATATTCTGTCGAAATCTCCGGTTTCAGGTTCTGGTTTCCAAGGTTGTTGGACACTTCATATGCGTTCAGGCCGCCGAATGGGAAGTTGATGTTACCAAAACCACCCGCGCGAACAGAGCCAGGCACGTATACCGAGTAAACCTGGTAAGGATCTGCGTCGTTACCCGCCGATGCTGCCGCGAAACGTACTTTCACGAAAGGAATCTCAGCCGGCAATTTGAATACATCCGACAACACGGCGCTGATGCTCGCGCTTGGATAGAAGTAAGAGTTTTTGCCTTTGGGCAGTGTACTGGTCCAGTCGTTACGTGCGCCCACTGTGAGGTACAACCAGTTATCGAAACCGAATGTAGCCTGGCCATAGATGCCCACAAGGCGACGCTTGCTCGTGGTAGCAAATGTGGTTGGCGTTACAGAGCTGTTCGAAAGGTTGTAAAACCCTGGAAGGTCGAGATTGGTAACTTTCGCAAAGTTGGTCTGCGCAGTTCTTTCGTTCAGGTTATGCCCGAAGAATGCCTGCACATCAAAACGCGATCCGAAATTGTGTTTGAAATTGAAGATCAGGTCGCTGTTGAACTGGCGGTTCTGGCGTGCAAGTTGCGATACACCTCCGAAAACGTCATTCGCAGTGCTGTTGGGAGCGCTGTCGGAGATTTTACCGACGTTACCCCAGTCTTTCTGGAACGCATCGGAGTAGTCACCACCGACTCTGTATCTTACATCCAGATTCTTCAGCAATTGGTAGCCAAACTCGATGTTACCGAAAATACGGTCTTCGTCGTAGTTGTTACCCTGGTTGTACAATGTCCAGTAAGGGTTCTGCGCGTATGGCGTAAAATAATTATCCAACGTCATGAACTTGTAGTAAGGGCTGTTAGGATCCAGCAATGCTTTTGAATCTACGATCGAGTGGTCGCGCGGGATCTGGATGATCTCCTGCCATACTACTTTACCGCCGCCTGCATCATCTCCCTGTCCGGTAGCAACCACTTTCTGGTTTTTGTGAACGTAGTTGATATTGGAGTTCACCGAGAATTTATCCAGCTTCAAACCTCCATTCAGACTCAATGTGTTACGCTTGTATGAGTCGGCATTGGTAGGAACCACCCCGTCGGCTGTGGCATTGGAATAAGCCACGCGATAGTTGGCAGTTTCGGTACCGCCCGATACCGCAATGCTGTTATTCCATTCATAACCTTTGTCGAAGAAATCTTTCAGGTTGTCCTCCTGCGCCGAGAAAGGTTTCAGCATTTGGGAATTATCTACTACATTACCCCAAAGACGTGTTTTGCCATCCAGCTTAGGCCCCCATGAACCGTTTTCAATGCGGTCGAACAGGCCGCTCCATCCCTGGCCGTATGTGTTTTGCAGGTGAGGAACGCGCAATACCTGCGATCTCGCAAACGATGATGAAATGTCAACCTGCGTCTTGCCGGATTTACCTCTTTTGGTAGTGATCAGGATCGCACCGTTGGCTGCGCGGCTACCGTACAATGCGGATGCCGAAATACCTTTCAGTACGGTAATGCTTTCAATCTCGTTAGGGTTGATATCGTTCATCTGGTTACCAAAGTCCATCGAACGGTTGAAGTCATCGTTGCCGTTTTGCGCATTGGTTGATGAAGTGTTACCACGGTTGTTCATCGGCACGCCGTCAATCACGAACAGCGGCTGGTTATTACCGGTCACAGAGTTGAAACCGCGGATGTTCAGGACGGTCGACGCTCCCGGTGCTCCCGACGCGGTGTTAACAGAAAGACCGGGCACGCGCGCGTTAAGCGCATCGAGCGGGCTGGTGTTGCGGGCTTCTGTGATGGATGTATTGGCAATGGTTGCGGTACTGTAACCGAGCGATTTACGTTCGCGCGAAATACCGAGGGCAGTTACGACCACCTCGCCGAGTTGCTGGGCATCTGCCACGAGCGTTACGTTAATCGTCGATTTGGAACCGACCACGATGCTCTGACTGAGATAACCCACGAATGAGAACACGAGCGTTCCGGAAGAGGGGGCTGTGATGGTGTACTTACCGTCGATATCGGAAGTGATACCTCGGGTTGTACCTTTCAGGGTGATGTTTACACCGGGGAGCACGCTTCCGTCGTCGGCGGTTACAACTCCCGATACTTGTTTATCCTGGGCAAATGCCTGCCAGCCAGGAATCAACAAGCACCCTAAGAATAGAAACAGTAGAGTCTTTCTCATACTAAGGATTTAAAGTTTGTTTAAATAGGATATTAATTGCGTCAAGGTTACAAAACTAATTGTTGTTTCAATCAATTACAATGCCCGCCAAATCAATGCCCAGAATATAATTTGGTACAAATCGGCTTTCATTGTCAGTTTGTT
>DATMSL010000723.1:0-1718 GCA_035565435.1 Dyadobacter sp.
GTTTCCGGAGTTGGTTCAAAAGGGTTATATTTTTTGCCACCGCAGCGGCGGACCGTGAAGACACGAATGTTCACGAATACCTTCGTGCCTTCGCGGTCCGCCGCCCGGCGGCAATTTAAATCTTAATGCTTAAAGTGACGAACCCCGGTAGTTACCATCGCAAGCCCATTCGCATTGCAATAGTCCACCGAATCCTTGTCGCGAATAGAACCGCCCGGCTGAACCACCGCAGTGATACCCGCATGATGTGCAATCTCCACACAATCCGCAAACGGGAAGAATGCGTCCGAAGCCATCACCGCCCCATTCAGATCGAAGCCAAATGCCTTAGCCTTCTCGATCGCCTGGCGCAATGCGTCCACACGTGAAGTTTGGCCGGTACCGCTCGCCAGCAACTGATTTTCTTTCGCGAGTACGATGGTGTTCGATTTCGTATGCTTACAAACCTTCAATGCAAATTCAAGGGCCGTAACCTCGCCGGCAGTAGGCGCCTTCTCGGTAACAGTCGTAAATTGCGCTGCTACTTCGGTAGCAAGGTCCTTATCCTGCACCAATACGCCATTCAGAATGGTTTTGAACATAATCTGTGGCAGTACCACTTCATTACGTTTCAGCAGAATGCGGTTCTTTTTCGATTTCAAAAGCGTCAACGCCTCTTCGTCGTAAGCCGGGGCGATCAGGATTTCCATAAACAGCTTGTTCAGCTCCTCAGCAGTAGCCAGGTCGACCTTTGTATTAGTAATAACAACACCACCGAATGCAGAGACCGGGTCGCAAGCTAATGCATTGTCATATGCCTCTTTCGCAGTAGGCGCCGTAGCGATACCGCACGCATTCGTATGCTTAATGATCGCGAAAGTAGGCTGAGCGTCAGCGAACTCGTCGATCAGGCTCACGCACGCATCCACGTCCACGAGGTTGTTGTATGAAAGCTCTTTTCCGTGCAGTTTGTCGAAAATACCTTCCAGATCGCCGTAGTAAGTCGCGCTTTGGTGCGGGTTTTCGCCGTAACGGAGTGTTTGAGAATTAAGATTAGTGAAATCGAAAAGCTCCTTATCGGTTGTTTCTTTTCCGGATGTAAAGAAGCTATTGATAGCCCCGTCGTAATGCGACGAAACTCCAAATGCCAGACCCGCATAGTAACGACGGTCTTCGATGTCGGTAGCGCCCGCTTTTGCATTTAAAAGCTCCACTACCTCCGCGTACTGGCTGCGGGACGATACGATGAGTGTATCTTTAAAATTTTTCGCCGTTGCACGGATCAGTGAGATACCGCCAATGTCTATCTTCTCGATAATATCCTCCTCGCTCGCGCCGGATGCCACTGTTTCCTCGAAAGGATAAAGATCCACTACCACCATGTCGATAGCCGGGATGTTGTACTGCGCTGCCTGTGCTACATCGCCCGCATCGTCGCGCCGGTACAAAATACCACCCATAATGGCCGGGTGAAGCGTTTTAACACGCCCGCCGAAAATCGAAGGATAACCGGTCAGCTCTTCGGCAGCGGTTACGGGAATGTTGAGATTTTCAATAAAAGTCTGAGTTCCCCCGGTGGAGTACAGCTTTACGCCGTTGTTGTGCAGGAGGCGGACCAAAGGCTCAAGACCGTCTTTGTAATAAACAGAAATAAGCGCGGATTGGATTTTTTTAGACATTGTGCAACGTTTGCTCTAAGATTACAAATGCGGGATTTTGCTTACATTCGGCATTTCGGC
>DATMSL010000724.1:0-7631 GCA_035565435.1 Dyadobacter sp.
ACTTTCACCCGGAATATCATATTTATAATCTCGATGCGCTTACCTACGCAGGGAACCTCGAAAATCTGCGCGACATCGAAAATGCGCCGAATTACACATTCGTAAAAGGCGATATCGTCGACGCGGCGTTTATCGACAAGCTTTTTGCAGACAACGATTTCCACGGCGTAGTTCACCTCGCGGCGGAAAGCCACGTGGACCGTTCGATCACCGACCCGATGTCGTTTGTGATGACGAATGTAGTGGGTACTGTAAATCTTTTGAATGCTGCAAAAAAGGCATGGAAAGATGATTTCAGCGGCCGCCGCTTCTATCATGTCTCTACCGACGAAGTTTATGGTGAGCTGCACGATCCGGGTACTTTCTTCCTGGAAACGACCAGTTATGACCCGCGTTCGCCGTACTCGGCCTCGAAAGCGTCGTCCGACCACTTTGTAAGGGCTTATCACAATACTTACAAATTGCCGGTTGTTATTTCAAACTGTTCGAACAACTACGGTCCTAACCATTTCCCTGAGAAGCTGATCCCGCTGATGATTCACAACATCATCCAGCAAAAACCACTTCCTGTTTACGGAAAAGGTGAAAATATCCGCGACTGGTTGTTTGTGGAAGACCACGCGATCGCGATCGACGTGATTTTCCATAAGGGCGCCAATGGTGATACCTACAACATCGGCGGCCATAACGAGTGGAAAAACATTGACCTCGTGCACTTGTTGTGCGAAATTATGGACCGCAAGCTCGGCCGCGGCGAAGGCGACAGCGCGAAACTGATCACCTACGTAACCGACCGCGCGGGACACGACCTGCGTTACGCGATCGACGCCACCAAATTGTCGGAAGAATTGGGCTGGAAACCTTCATTGCAGTTTGCAGAAGGCCTGGAAAGAACCGTTGACTGGTACCTTTCAAATCAGGACTGGCTGAATAACGTAACCTCCGGCAACTACCAGAAATATTATGACGAAATGTACCAGAATCGTTAATCCGGCCATTTCTTTACTCAATTGAAACTCTATTTATGAAAGGTATTATTCTGGCCGGCGGTTCCGGTACGAGATTACACCCGCTTACACTGGCGGTAAGCAAGCAGCTCATGCCGGTTTACGACAAGCCGATGATATATTACCCACTGTCGATCCTGATGCTGGCGGGCATCCGCGAAATCCTGATCATTTCGACGCCGCATGACCTTCCGCATTTCGAGAAACTCCTCGGCGACGGAAGCCGCCTCGGCTGCCAGTTCAGCTACGCGGTACAACCGAGCCCGGATGGTCTCGCGCAGGCATTCATTATCGGTGAAGAATTCATCGGCGACGACAAAGTAGCATTGATCCTCGGCGACAATATTTTCTACGGATCGGGCCTTTCGAGCCTGCTCCAATCCAACAACGACCCCGACGGCGGCGTGATCTTTGCCTACCAGGTACACGATCCGGAGCGTTACGGCGTTGTAGAATTTGATAAATCCAATCATGTGATTTCGATTGAAGAGAAGCCCGTTGAACCTAAATCCAATTATGCGGTTCCTGGCTTGTACTTCTATGACAACGATGTTGTGGAAATCGCAAAAACGATCCCTCCTTCCCCGCGCGGCGAGCTCGAAATCACAGATGTGAACCGGGTTTACCTCGAACGCGGCAAATTGAAAGTAGGTGTCCTCAACCGTGGCACGGCATGGCTCGATACGGGTACATTCCAGTCGCTCATGCAAGCCGGCCAGTTTGTTCAGGTGATCGAAGAACGCCAGGGTTTAAAAGTGGGCTGCATTGAGGAGATCGCGTACCGCATGGGCTTTATTAATGCAGAACAATTGCGTGAAATCGCCCGGCCTCTTTTGAAGAGCGGCTACGGCACTTATCTGGAACGCATTGTTGCCCATGCCTGACAAGCAGCGGCACCGGGATTAGCACATATTATATTCGAATGAAGTTTTTGGTAGAGGAAATCGAAGAATATTCCGCGGCCCATACGGAAGATGAGAATGCACTGCTGAAATCTCTTAACAGGGAAACACATGCACACGTTCTCAGCCCCCGCATGCTCTCCGGGCACATGCAGGGAAGGTTCCTTTCGATGATTTCCAGGATGATCCGGGCCGACCGCATCCTGGAAATCGGCACGTATACGGGCTACTCCGGCATTTGCCTTTGTGAAGGGCTCAATCCCGGCGGCAAACTCATCACTATTGATGTGAACGAGGAGCTTGAAAGCTTCACCAGGCGTTATTTCGACCAGACGCCTTTCAAAGACCAGATCGACTACCGCATTGGCAATGCGCTGGATATTATCCCCACGCTCACCGATACGTTCGACATCGTCTTCATTGATGCGGATAAAATCAATTATTCTTCTTATTTTAACCTCTGTCTCGACAAAACCCGCACAGGAGGCTTCCTGATAGCCGACAATGTACTCTGGAGTGGCAAAGTCGTGCAGCAGTTGAAAAAGATTGACAAAGACACGCAGGCATTGCTGGATTTCAACCGGATGGTACACGATGATCCACGGGTTTCCAACATGCTGCTACCAATCCGTGACGGATTGATGATTCTTCAGAAATTATAGTACTCAATAGTCAGGCGACCATTTACCTTTTTTATGGCCAGAACTTCCATTAACAACATCATCTCTTTTGTTATCGTCCTGCTGCTGACCGGCAATGCAGTTTTTGCACAGGCTCCCGAAATCCCGTCCAGCGTTTCCTTCGGCGGTATCACCGTCAAATTCGACAGAGGTGCGCAGAATATTATCGAGGAGGACATCAAAAGTCTGATGTCGAACAGAAAATTCTGGGAAGAAAAGATGGACCGTGCCATAATGCACTTCCCGATCGTGGAAGGCATTCTCATGGACGAGGAAGTGCCTATCGACTTCAAATACCTGGCCGTTCAGGAAAGCTCTTTCCGTCCGGATGTAGTTTCCAGCTCCAATGCGGTAGGTTACTGGCAATTCAAACCGGAAACTGCACGTGAGCTCAACCTCCGTGTGGATAATGATGTGGATGAAAGAAAGAATATCAGCTCTTCCACACATGCTGCTGCATGGTATCTGAAAAAGAACAACCAGCAGTTCAACAACTGGGTAACGACTTTGTATTCCTATTACCAGGGTGCCGGGGGTGTAAAAAAGGTGGTTCCTGCGAGCTGGGCTTACGCTCGTGAGGTGACGCTTACCGGTAAAACGGATCGCTATATGCTCCGCTTTTTCGCCCATAAAATCGCATTGGAATCGGGTATCGAGCGGTATAAATCGCCTAATGCCTATGTTTTGATGGAATCCGATTACGGCAAGGGACAATCGCTTGACGACATCGCCAAATCATTGGGTGTTCCCGCTTCGGAACTGAAAAGTCATAATAAGTGGCTCAACGACGACAAAGTACCCGGCGACCGTGAATACCTCATTACCTTGCCGGTTCCGGTTGATCAGGTTGCTTCGGTTCGCGAAAAGCTTTCACTGCCCCCACGCCAGACAGCCGTTGCTTCCGTTTATGAAGACACCGGTTATCCCGTGTTGAAGAAATCCGCCGTTCAGCTGAAAGAGCCTAATTCACCCACACTTTACGAAATCAACGGCCTGCCGGGTATCGAAGCGCGTGCAGGCGACAAGCCCAAAACACTGGCCAAAGCCGCAGGTATCCGCACGCCGCGTTTCATGCGTTACAACGACCTGCTCGCGGACATGCCGCTTGTTCCCGGCCAGGTATATTACCTCTCGCGCAAGCATAAGAAGGCAAGCGCGCCGTCGCACGTGGCCCGTCCTGGCGATACATGGTTGAGCGTGTCGCAGCAATATGGTATCCGCCTGGTAAATCTTTTGAAATTCAACCGTACTACCAGCCGCAACTACCCTATCCAGACCGGCCAGGTACTTTTCCTGAACAAAAAACGCCCACGTAAACAGCCAATTGAGATTATTGCTCCGCCGCAGCCTACTGCACCTGCTAAAAAGGATTCGCTCATTGCGGCCTCCGGCACATCAGTTGTACCTCAAAAGGCGCCAGCTTCGGCTTCGACGTCACCAGCGGCTTCAAACAGCAATATTCCAAGCAATGCGTCGGGACGTAAGAAATACACCCCGGTTTTGGTAGAAAAGAGTGAAAGTGGCGCTACGAAAGAAACCGAGCCGGTTGCCGCGGCACCTTCGGGTACGACTTCATCAACCGGTAAAACCGCCGCTAGCGCTGGCAATTTGTATAAACCTTCCGGCAAAACTTCATCCGGAACTGCTGCGAGCGCTCCGGCAGCTACACCGCCAACAGCGAATACCAACGACCGCGTTGTGATCATTACACAAGACGATACCAACAGCACATTCAAATCGGCCGAAGAGGAAAAACCGGCTGGTAAAACCAATACACCCGGAAAAGTAGTAACGCCGAACAGTACGCGTACGACCGCCTCATCCGGCTCCGTATACACCCGTATGCGTGCCGAACGCGCCGCGGAAGGAGAAAACGAAGCTCCGGCGAAGAAAGAAACGGAACCGGCGCGTTGGAACAGCAACGAAGAAAAGAATGCGGCTACCGCCTCTGCTACGCCAGCATATCACACGGTACAGCCAGGTGACACGTATTTCGGAATTGCAAGCAAATACAACCTTTCGCTGCGTGAATTGCTAACAATCAACAACCGCTCCGCGCAAAGCCGCCTGGTATCAGGCCAACGACTATTGGTGTCCAAATCGGGTGAAGAAGCTGCTCCGGCCAAAGTCGCGGTGGAACGCCCTGCTCCCGCTTCCACTTTCAAAACACCTGAAGAGATCAAGGAAGAAACCAGGCTTGCCGCGACACCCGGTAGTGAATTTCACACGGTTCAGAGTGGACAAACCTATTACAGTATTTCGAAAGCTTACGGAATCTCCATTAAGGAACTCCTCGACTTGAATAACCTGAGTGATTCTGATCGTCTGAAATCAGGTCAGAAACTACGTGTAAAAAGGGGCGAAGGAGGTGAATCCGAGGCTGTAAGCCAGCCGTCAGGCTCTCAGACACACACCGTTGCGCCGGGTGAAACCCTTTTCCGCATTGCCCAAACTTACCATACCAGTGTGGATGACATCAAGAAATTAAACAATATGTCCGGAAACAGTGTTATGGTGGGACAAAAACTTAAAATACCTCAGCAATAAGCTGTTCCCATTATGATTCTCATAGAAAATACGTGCATTAGCGACGACATCGAAGACCAGGAGTTTGTCTGTAATCTGGACAAATGCAAGGGCGCATGTTGTGTGGAAGGGGACTCCGGTGCCCCGCTGGATGAGGATGAGCTCGCGATTCTCGATGAGATATATCCCGAGGTCGAACCCTACCTGACCGAAGCCGGCAAAAAAGTAATCTCCGCCGAAGGCACCTGGACCAAAGACTGGGACGGCGACTACGTAACGCCGATCATCAACGGCCGCGAATGCGCCTACGCCATTTACGACCAGAAAGGCATTCTCAAATGCGGCATCGAAGAGGCATACAACGATGGCAAGATCAGCTATAAGAAACCGCTTTCCTGCCATTTGTACCCGATCAGGGTCACGAAATACGAACAGTACCACGCGCTTAATTACGACCGATGGGAAATTTGCAGTCCGGCTTGCAGCTTGGGTCAGCAATTAAAAGTCCCGGTTTACAAATTCCTCAAAGACCCGCTCATCCGTGCATACGGAGAGGATTGGTACCGCCAGCTTTCCGAAGAAATCGACGAGAGACAACAAGCCCGCGCCAACGAGCATGAAAAAGGGAAATGACTTTTTCAATGACGTTTACGATGTGGTGAGGCAAATCCCGAGAGGGCGAGCGACTTCCTACGGAGCGATAGCTGCCTACCTGGGCAACAAACGCGGTGCAAGAATGGTCGGCTGGGCAATGGGCAACAGCTACCAAGAGCAAGGCATTCCCGCGCACCGCGTCGTGAACAAAGCCGGGGAACTCAGCGCAAGCCAGCTTTTTGAAACACCTACTACCATGCAGGAACGGCTCGAAAGTGAGGGTGTAAAAGTAGAAAACAACCGGATCGTCAACTGGGAGCAGTGTTTCTGGGATCCCGAAAAAGAACTGCATTGACATAAAAAATCCCGGTTTGGCGCACCAAACCGGGATTTTTTATGGGTTCTCCGTGCTCATTGCAGCGAGATCATTTTGGAACTGGTACTTTCGATATTCACTTCCTTTACTTTTTTGTCCTTATTGTGGGACAGTTCGAAATAGTAAGTTCCATCGCCCATTTCGTCGAGGTTAAACACGCGGCGATATTTGGTATCACGTTGGTTGAACATTTCCGAGTAATAGATCTTACCGGCTTTGTCTTTCAGCACCACACGCAGTCTTTCGTTAGCATTTTTGTCAACCGACAACCGTACTTTGTTAGTATCACCAATTTTGTACAATGCTGCGTCAAAAGCGACCACGCTTGCGGTTTCTTTTTCTTCTTTGTTTTTCTTTTTGTCTGCCGCAAAAGATGTGAAAGACAAGGTGAGCGCGAAGGCGCTGGTCAGGATGGAAACAATGGAGATTTTCATGGCTATAAGTATTTTAAAGTTTGGTACTGTACAATCGCACAGTTGACTTTAAATAAAAAAAGGATGTGCCAAACTTGGTTTTCAACGACCAAAGCCTGACACATCCAACATACAATACACTGACGATGAGTAGCTTACATTTATTTTCAAAAATTTATCAGCTACTTAGTGTCCGCTAACAGGTTGTTCAGAACCGAACATTTGTGCCTGAAACCGAACGCATTAAAGCAGCACCCGGGCGCTTTGCGCCGGGTTAAATTTTTCCTCTGCTTTCATTCGCGATTTTCTGGATCATCGGCAGTCTGCTGGCGGGTATCGGGTGGCGATAATCCCAGAACGCCGACACGCACACAATTTTCCATTCTCCATTGATCTTTTCGAGTAACCTCACCTCTTTGCTGTGGTGAAAATTCTTTTCGGATTTGTCGCTATTGAACTGGTCCCAGGTAAGGTAAGCCACGTCATCGTCATAAAACTTGAAAATCATATTTTTCCGCTCCACGATCGGGTGGCTGGATACCGGTTCGGGATTAGCGGCGATATACTTGCCGACCTGCTTGTTGATATCTGCCCAACCTACGTTGGAATCGAAAGTACCGTCATCATTGCTCCATGCCTGGAAGGCATAATCTGTTTGTGCATAGTTCGATTTCCAGGCATTATAATCCCGGGCGAAAAATGACTTCGTTTCGTTTTCTATGACTGCTTTAATGGCTTGCTTTTCCTTTTCGAGGTTAGCCTGACGGGCAGCTTCCTCTTCTGCGGCTTTATCCTTGCAGGAAACACAAAGGACAATGCCTAGTAAAATGACTGACAGTGTTTTCATACTGCAAAAGTTTAGTTTGTTAAATAAATAACCGAACTCAATCTTTCAACAAAACATCCATCAGGTGGCATGAATTACACGCCTGATTTTATCAGAAAGTTAAGATTTTTTTGAATATATGCAAGAAAAAACCCTGGAATTGTGTAACCGTTTCCAGGGTTCTTGAATATCAAATTAGCGTCAAGGATTCGCTGCGCGCTTATGCCTGCGGCACATAGCGCTTCCCCGTGCGGTCATGCAAGAGCCAGAGGCCTATAAAAGTAATTAACCCATTGATAATGAGTCG